>NZ_JASPJP010000019.1:0-27874 GCF_030232615.1 Corynebacterium sp. MSK035 | reverse complement strand
CTGTATTTCGTTCGGCGGGTTTGCTTCACTACTTCTCCTGGTCGAAAGTGGTGATGCATTCACCGCCTGAACCTACCAGCCATTTTTCAGGCCATTTTTGTCATAAACGCAGTCAGTAACTCGGATCGGCCCGCCGCAGCCAGGCACCAACAAAAAACGGGCCCGAATAAGGAGCAAAACCTTATCCGGACCCATTTTGCAGCATGTAATTCACAGCTGCAGCGCCCTAAAGCTCACTAGCGCAAGCCAGCTCAAACCTTAAGCGTTCTTCTCTGCTTCTTCGGCTTCCTTCTGAGCCTTCAGCAGGCGAGCGGCGTTACGACGACGCTTGCGCAGCAAGTCAACACGCTCATCCAGCAGCACGTCGAGCTCCTCGATGGAGCGGCGCTCACGGAGCATGTCCCAGTGAGTCCTCGGCGGCTTCACCGGCTTGGCTTCAGTGCCTTCGCCTTCAACCAGCTCACCAATTTGGCCATTCTTGCACAGCCATTCACCTGGAATTTCCGCGTCATCCGCGAATGGGACCTCGAAGATCTCACCGGATTCAGTGCGGTAGCGGACCATCATTCGCGGCGCGAGGTCATGATCGCGATCGGTCTCATACGAAACGGCGCCCATGCGACTGCCACGAAGAACTCGATCTGCCATGTGGAACGTGCCCCCTTTGGTAGAAATACTAGACCACACATTATAACGCCTTAATCTGTATTCATGCCATAATTGACTTCTGTGTCAGATCAAAAGCCGAGCACAACTACTGCCAATTGCCAGTGGTGTGGCCGCGAAATGGAGGTCGCCATCCGCGGTCGCCGTCGCAAGTTCTGCAGCCAAGCCTGCCGGCAGCGTGCGTACGAAAAACGCACTGGCGTAGCAAAAGGCGCTTCCAGGCCGATTGCCGAGCGAATCAATTCGGATCTCACGCTAAAGACCGCCACCGATGCCACGAGCAGGCCGGCGGGCGATGACGTCGTAAAGCGAATAGGGGACGGGCTCTTCGAAGTACGTTGTCTCGCCGAAGACTTGCGCACCGCGCTTGACGACGGCATGGAGACTGCCGTCCTGCAGGAGATTACGCAGGAATTGATTATGAAAACGCGCGAGGTGGAACGGTTTATCCCATAGCGGATTAAAAGGATAGGATGAGCACTATGAATTCTGGTGTCCGTAAGTCAATTATTACTTTGATAGCCGTTGCAGTTGTTGCGCTCGCAATTGTTATTGTGGGGCCAGTTTTGTATCGCGTTTTCACGCATGAAGGGGTGCGTACAGAGGATTTCGAGGCCACGGAGCTGCCTGCAGCAACAACTGATGCGAATGGCACCTGGAAGATTATCGGTGGCGATAACTCACAGAACACCTCCGTTGGTTTTACTTTTAACGAGGTACTGCCGGGCAGCAGGCGGACGACGTCCGGTTCCACTCACGATGTCACCGGTGAGCTGAAGGTTGCTGACAACAATCTTGAGGACGCATCCGTTGTTGTTGATATGGCAACTCTGACTAGCGATATTGAACGTCGTGACATCAATGTCCGCAACAATATTTTCAGCGTTGAGCAGTACCCAGAAGCTAAGTTTGAGCTTGCAGAACCACTCGATATTTCGAGCATTCCAGATAACGGCCAGTGGGCGAATATCGAGATTCCGGGACGCCTGACCATCCGCGGTGTCACCAATGATGTCACCGTACCAATGAAGGCCGCTCGTACCGAAAACTTGGTTTTGTTGTCGGGCTCTTTGCCAATCAACCGCCTGGATTACAACGTGCGCCTGCCACAGTTTGTAGCTGCATCCATCGAGGAGAACGGCGAACTCAATCTGCGCATTGTCGCAGAGAAGCAGGACGCGTAGGACGCGTAGGTTTCGCGGCTGGCAGACACAGCCATCTAAAGAGAATCGCAGTAGCGCTAATCCAAAGAGGCTTATAGCCAGCGAAAATACACCTCGATTCGTCACTGTGACGCAATAAAGCCATTTAGCCACACACCACAGAAGTCCTGCCAAAAACAATTTTGGTAGGCCAGTTGGGAGTCACAACGATATGAACACCTACGAAGCAATGCTGCTCGCACGAAAGGTGCGAATGGTACTACTGATTATCTTCATTGCATTCGTGGCCTACAAGGGCGCGTGGTGGCTCGTGGCTGTCGGCATACTCCTGATTGGCATGACGCTGTGGCAGAACAAGCGGCTGCGGGAAGAGATTGCCGTCCGCAACGCGGATGAGCTTGCAGCGAACGCCAAGGACAATGAGCAATAATCCCGACGGCATAGATCAAGCGCCAAGATAGAACACGGCAGCAGAAAAGCGGCGGCGGAAAAAGCGGCAGCCCTGGAAATTCAGAAAACCCCAGGGCCAACCACTTTCATTATTTGTCCGATAATATACATTATGACATTTTGGCCTAAGGATCCCGTCCTCCCCATTGCCACCGATGCGCCATTGCCGTCAGACCTAAGGAATTTTTAGTAAGATTTCTCGCATGCCTGAACTCTCAGACACATCCAGCAGCTCAGACAGACCCAATGCGTCCGACACATCAGATAGATCTGGCTTGTCCGACGACCCAGAGCCTCGCGCCAACGTTGGCGGGCTCTCTGTAGCCGCAGTAAGCGCAATCACCGCAGCAACCGCCGCAGCATCCCCAGCGAACGCAGCGAACACTTAAGGTGATGCCGCGTGATTGTATCCGCACTCATCGTCTTAGCGGTCTTTCTATTCCTCGTTTTCGCCAACGCAATTTTCGTTGCTGTCGAGTTTTCCTACCTCACGGTTAACAGGAACGATGTCAAGAAGGCCGCAAACGCCGGCTCAAAGTCCGCATACTTAGTAGACCGTGCTCTATCACGCACCTCTACAAACCTCTCCGGCGCACAGCTGGGAATTACGGTCACCAGCCTCGTCGCTGGTTTCCTTACCGGGCCTTCCCTCGGCGTGCTCCTCGAAGCCGCATTTGGTGGCACTAGCATCTCTCCCGCCACCGTCACTGCAATCAGCACTACGGGCGCTTTCATTATCGCGACTTTCACTCAAATGGTCTTTGGCGAACTCGTCCCCAAAAACTGGGCCATCGCCGAGCCCGCTAAAGTCGCAAACCTGGTGGTCAGGCCACAAAATGCCTTTATGTTCGCATTCGGCTGGCTGGTCTGGCTACTCAACAGCGCGGCTAATTGGGTGCTAAAACGGCTCGGCTTCTCCCCTGAGGAAGAGGTCGCCAGTGCCAGGACCGCGGAGGAACTCCGTGCCGTCGTCACGCGCTCTAGCGATGAAGGAAAGAATAACCCGCAGACCGCCGAGTTGGTGGCGCGATCGATTGAGTTCGGCGAGCGCACGGCGGCTGATGTGATGACGCCACGCACGCAGATTATCTTTATCGAAAATCAGAGCGTCGCAGAGATGCTGACGGTCGTCGCAGATTCCGGGCACGCCCGCTTCCCCGTCGTCGGCAACAGCGTCGACGACATTCGCGGCGTGGTGCATTACACCGACCTGCTCAGCGTGCCACACGCACAACGCTTGACGACGTCGGCTGCGAGTCTGGCCAAAGATGTACTCGTGGTGAACGACTCGACCACACTTGATCCGCTGATGCGTCAACTGCGTGAGGATGCATACCAGTTCGCAGTGGTTGTCGATGAGTACGGCGGCACGGACGGCATTGTGACGTTGGAGGATCTCGTCGAGGAAATCGTCGGTGAAATTGACGATGAACAAGACGATCGTTCGTTGCTCTACAGCCGGATTAGCCCCAATACGGTGATTGTTTCCGGTCTCATGCGCCCTGATGAGTTGGGAGAGATCCTAAACCTGGTCCTGCCGGAGGGCGAAGAATCCGACACTATTGGTGGATTTATCACCGAACGCTTGGATCGCATGCCTCGCTTCGGCGACACGATTACGGTCGAAGCCACCGACCACGAAAACCTCGATGAGGAGAACTTGCCTACCACCGCTGAAGTTGCTTTTCGAGTCGAGCGCATGGCGCGTCACCGCGTTGGCCGTATTCGTGTCCAGGTGGACCTCGCCGGCAACAGGGTCACGCGCACGGATGAAGGCGCTGACCAGGACGGCACCAGTCACAACCACGTCGAGCACAACAGCGAAAAGGAGGGCTAGAACATGCCACTACTTACTCTTATTTTGCTGTTGGCCCTCAATGCCTGGTTTGTCGCCGCTGAATTTGCGATGGTCTCGGCTCGCCGCGATCAAATTGAACCGGATGCCGTCAGCGGCTCTACCAGCGCAAAGTACGCGCTGCGCGGTATCGAAAACGTGTCGGTCTCCCTGGCGGCAACACAGCTGGGCATTACCGCCTGTTCCCTGCTCATCGGTGCCGTCGGCGAGCCTGCGATTGCGCACTTCTTCGAGCCCTACATGACAGCGCTGGGACTCCCCGCGGGCACCGCCCACGTGGTTGCGCTGGCGTTGGCGCTGCTGATTGTCACTTTCTTACACATGGTTGTCGGCGAAATGGTGCCGAAGAACATCGCTATTGCGGCTCCCAGCCCGACGGCGAAGTTCGTGGCTATTCCGCTGTATGTGATTGTGCGGGTACTCAATCCGGTTATCTGGGCGATGAATACGACGGCGAACATCGTGGTTCGCAAGATTCTTCGCGCCACTCCGAAGGACGAGGTCGATTCCTCCTTCACCGCTAGTCAGGTGCAGGATTTCGTCGCCGAGTCCGGGCGTCAGGGCCTTCTCGACAATGACGAGCTCGCGCTCCTCCACAAAGCTCTCGGCTTCGAGCATCTCACCGCCGCGGATGTCACTATGCAACTCGACACCCTCGTCACCATTGGCCCCGACGCCACTGTCGCCGACATCGAAGAGCTCAGCGCACGCACGCGCTTTTCCCGCTTCCCCATCACCGATGCCGATGGCAGCTTCATCGGCTACCTTCATGTCAAGGATTTGCTCTCGCTTGACGACGGTCACCGCGACCGACCCTTCCCGCGGAATCTGATTCGCACCTTCGCAAGCGTCAGCCCGGATGCCAAGCTCCAGACGGTCATGCGGCTGATGCAGCGCGAGCAGGCTCATTTCGCCTTGGTGACGGAGGAAGATAGTACTTCGGAGAACTCTGTCAGCGGAATCGTTGCGCTGGAGGACGTACTAGAAGAGCTCGTCGGCGAAGTTCGCCAGGCAACAGCCTAGCGAGTGCGCCGACGAGCCCCGTCGATTCCAGCTGGTTACTTGCTGCTGAAAGCTTGTTAGCTAATTACTTCAGTGCAGCCAGTGCGGAGTCGTAGTCCGGCTCCGTGGTGATCTCATCGACCAGCTGGTTGTAAATGACCTTGCCCTCTTCGTCAGTGACGACTACGGCACGAGCAAGCAGGCCAGCGAGCGGGCCATCCTGCTGAACAACACCGAAGGCTTCGCCGAAACCGTGGCGGAAGTCCGAGGCAACCTCAACGTTGTCCAGGCCTTCTGCAGCACAGAAGCGACCGAGAGCGAACGGCAGGTCACGCGAAACATTGACCACGACGGTGTTGTCCAGCCCAGCAGCGTCCTCGTTGAAGTGACGCACCGAAGCTGCACAAACACCGGTGTCTACCGACGGGAAGATGTTGTAGACGACCTTCTTACCAGCGAAGGTCTCATTGGTGACCTCACCGAGGTCACCACCGGTGAGGGTAAACTCCGGAGCCTTGTTGCCCACCTGGGGCAGGTCTCCGGAAAGCTGGACTGGGTTGGACTGAAATGCGGTTTGTGTCATAGCGCCCTTTTTACCGACTTTCGTCCGGATCCTCCAGGCTGTTTTCTGGAAATCAGTAGAATCGTGACAGAAATGAAATTCCGGGCCGCAGTATCTTGAGCAATCTTGCGTACCTTGCGGTCCGGGCCACGCTATTCAGCGGGCCCCATGTTTAAACTCCGAGGAAAGGCAGCCATGAGTTTGATTACCGCAATTGTGTCCATCGATGTCGAAGCTGACAAGATTCCGGAGGCCGCCGAGACCATCGTCGAGATCGACGGCGTGACTGAGGTCTACTCCGTTACTGGTGACTGGGACTTGGTCGTCGTGGTGCGCGCAACTAATCACGATGATCTGGCGGAAATTATTCCAAACCTCATCAGCAAGGTCGACGGTGTTATTCGCACTCAGACTCAGCTGGCTTTCCGCACCTACTCTCAGCACGACCTGGAAAGTGCATTCTCCATCGGGCTGGAGTAGCCGCGGATTCTTCCACCGAGCCGTGCGGTATGCGGGAGCTACTTAACCACTTCCGCCATCGCGCGGCCTGCCTGGCGGCCACTGAAAATACAGCCGCCCAGGAATGTACCTTCCAGCGCGTTGTTGCCGTGAACGCCACCGCCACCGAAGCCAGAGGCCTCGCCTGCAGCGTAGAGCCCCTCAAAAGGTGTTCCGTCCGGGTGCAAGCACTGGCCGTCGAGGGTGGTCTCGATGCCACCGAGCGTCTTGCGGGTCAGCATGCGCAGACGAATAGCAATCAGTGGGCCGTTCTTCGGATCCAAAATCGGTGATGGCGGCACGGAGCGGATGATCTTGTCCCCGAGGAAGTTCCGGGCCACGTTGACGTAATTGACCTGGTAGTCCTTAGAGAAGGGATTACCGGTCTGCATGTCGCGCTGACGAATCTGCTCCTCGAGCTTCTCCAGGTCAATCTTCGGCGCTGCGGCTCCGGACTCCCCGCCCGAGCTCGCCTCCACAATCTCGTTCATCCCCTCGACCAGCTTTGGCAGGTCGTCGGCAACCACCCAGTCTTCGCCGTTATCCATGAATGCCTGAATCGGTGCGGCAACACCAGAGGTCACCTTGCCAATCAGCTTCTTGATCTCCTTGTCGGTCAGATCCGGATTCTGTTCTGAGCCAGAGAAAATGAACTCCTTGGCCACGATGTTCTTATTCAGCACAAACCAGGAGTAAGAGTGTCCGGTAGCCAGAATGTGCTTCATCGTGCCGACAGTATCTGCACCCGGAATATATGGCGCAGGCAGGCGATTTCCTTCTGCGTCAAACCACATGGCCGACGGCCCCGGGATGATACGGATACCGTGATTCGGCCACACGGGATTCCAGTTCTTCATGCCCTCGGTGTAATGCCACATGCGGTCACGGTTGACGAGGTTTGCGCCGGCCTGCTCTGCAATCTCGATACCACGGCCGTCAACATGCTCTGGCACACCGCAGACCATGTCCTTCGGCATCTCGCCCAGGCGCTCGGTCGGCCAGCACTTACGCACGGCTTCCAGGTTGCCGCCAACACCGCCCGTCGCAATGCACACGGCCGACCCGCGGATCTCAAAGTCCTCCCCTGTTTCCTCGCGTGACGACGCCACTCCTCGCTCTAAAGATTCACAGGGAACCAGAATCTTGCCACGCACGCCGACGGCGCGGCCATCTTCCACAATCACCTCGTCAACGCGGTGGCGATGGCAGTATTCCACCAGCCCCTTCTTCGCAGCTTCAGCGACCGGCTCTGCGAATACGCGGACGATTTCGGGGCCTGTGCCCCAGGTGAGGTGGAATCGGGGTACCGAGTTGCCGTGACCGTCGGCACGCCCTTCACCGCGCTCAGCCCACCCGACGACAGGCAGGAACTTCACGCCGAGATTGCGGAGGTAGTCACGCTTCTCCCCTGCCGCGAAGTTCAGGTAGGCCTTGGCCCACTTGCGTCCCCAGTTGTCTTCCTCGCGGTCGAACTGCGCGGAGTTGAACCAGTCAGCTTCAGCGAGCTCGCGGTTGTCCTTGACTCCGAGGCGGCGCTGCTCTGGCGAGTCGACGAGAAAGATTCCTCCCAGCGACCAGAAAGCCTGTCCGCCGAGGTTGTTGGCATTCTCCTGATCGACAAGGATGACCTTCTTGCCGGCCTGCGTGGCCTCATACGTCGCGACCAATCCGGCAAGTCCGGCGCCGACGACAACAATGTCTGCAGTACGTGTGGTGCTCTGTGCGTTCATAGTTTCGTTTTTAGACCCTAAACATCACCTTTGAGGTGGTTTTGCCTAAAAACGTGATTTATTTTTACAGGCATTATTTATCTGGCGAATTTCCAACGCGCCCGGAGCCGCCCACTGCTAGTGAGGCCTGCGTGGCGCATGCACGAGCTCGACCTGTACGAGCGTGACTTTCTCTGCGCGCACGAGCGCTTCAAACAGCGACAGATAGTAATTCCACATCCTCCGGAACACTCTGTCGTAGCCGATACCAGCGGCTTCGCGCGCATGCGCCGCAAAGAAATCTCGCTGGAGCTGCAAGGTCGTCGCGAAGTGCGCCGGAATGTACTCTTCCGCCGCGATGCGCAGGCCGGTTTCCCGGTCCACCATCTTGCGCAGCTCTTCCATGGTGAAAAGCTGCAGCTGCGGCCACACATAAGCGCGTACGAGGTCCAAGCTGCGCTCGGCGAGCGCATCGAATTTGTCCGTCGCTACCACCATTTGGACGACGATGGTGCCGCGGTCGACAAGCAGACGCTCGGCGCTCTTCAGCCAGCGCAGCGCACCTGCACGACCGAAGGTCTCCAGACGCCCGACGTTGATAACCGCCTCGAAGTCGGACTCGAATTCGCGTGGCGACGGAATGTTGCGATCCATCTGGATCACATCGACCGCGCCGCGCAATCCGGCTTTTTCCACCCGTTCCAGCACCGTTTCGGCGTGGTCATCAGAGACGGTAATAACCTCCGCGCCCGCTCCTCTTTCTGCAGCCCGAAGGGAAATTTCTCCGCCTGCCGACGGCCATTCGGCGACACGGTCTCCGGCCCGGACTCGAGCAAGATCGAGGATGTGCTCAATATTGCGCACCTGGGCATGCAGAAAATCGGCACGCGCGACGGATTTCGGGGCATCGACATAAGTCACGTCAACTGACCAGTGCGAGGGAACCCCACCCTTGCCAGCACCACGGGCATAGTTTTGAATCTGTTCCCGCGACGAGGTTCGCACTCCGGAGGCGAACAGGCCGGAACCGCCCATCAGCAATTCGCCGGAATAGAGCTCCAGCAATGAGGTCGGCAACTCTCCCGCCATATCTGGCCCATCGAGACGCGGACGTGAACGCGCGACTTTCATCAGACCACGTGCCAGCGGCCCCAACGAAGCAATATCAAGCTCGGCGCTGAGCAGGCGGCTGAGAAGCTCTGGCAAATCATCACTGGACCATTCGCCCGCGAGATAGGCCTCCCCCAATCCGAGCCATTCTGAATCAGCTAGTCGAGAATAGAAAACAGGATCAATGACGCTGAAAATGACTGGACGAAACGATTCAGAACTAGTGGGAGATTCACTGCCGCCGCTACAGTTGGCACCACCGACTCCGTCGATAGCCAAATCGGCGTCACCCGTCGACCGAGTAATGAAGGACTCTCCGACAAACTCACCGGATTCGACCAGTTCAATGCCGTTGTCCTGGCAGAGACGCTCAAAAGAGCGTTCCATCATTTCGGCACGTTTCGCTAGGAAACGCCCCTCTGGAATACGCGCAACCCGAGGCCATCGCTCTGCGTCAATTGCCTGCCGGCTTGCCGAATTCACCCTGCCCGAACCTCCTAACAATCGCGCCGCATAAAGGTACGAATAACGAACTGAGTTTGCTCTCGAAGCCTACCGCGCAGGGACCCAGAATAGGCGGTGGCGCACCGAGAGGATTACTATTGTGGCTTGCCGGCTAAAAGCCGAATCTAAAACTTCGAGAACTTTCAAGTCTGTGAGGAGAAAATACATGACCGAGACTCCGTACCGCCCGCACTCCGGACGCCCGCACGTGGTCGTCATCGGTTCGGGTTTCGGTGGCTTGTTCGCGGCGAAGAAGTTGCAGGGCGCCGAGGTCGACGTCACTCTCATCGACCGCACTAACCACCACCTGTTCCAGCCACTGCTCTACCAGGTAGCAACGGGCATCCTGTCCTCGGGCGAAATCGCTCCGTCCACTCGTACAATCTTCGACGGTGTTCAGAACGTTCGTGTTGTCAAGGGCGATGTCACCGACATCGACGTCGAAAAGCAGGTTGTGACTTCGGAACTGGGTCACCAGACTTCCAAGTGGGAATACGACCACCTCCTGGTTGCCGCTGGCGCTGGCCAGTCCTACTTCGGCAATGATCACTTTGCCGAGTTTGCTCCGGGCATGAAGAACATCGACGACGCACTCGAAATCCGTGCCCGCATCATCGGCGCGTTTGAGCGCGCCGAGCTGACCAACGATCCGGCTGAGCGCGAGCGCCTGCTGACCTTCGTTGTTGTCGGCGCTGGTCCGACCGGTGTTGAGCTTGCTGGCCAGCTGGCCGAGCTGGCTAACCGCACCCTCGCATCGTCCTACCGCAGCTACAACCCGCACGCTGCACGCGTCGTCCTGCTCGACGGCGCACCGCAGGTTCTGCCGCCGTTTGGCAAGCGTCTGGGCCGCAAGGCTCAGAAGTCCCTGGAGAAGATGGGCGTCATCGTCAAGCTGGGCGCGATGGTGACTGACGTCAATGAAGAGGGAGTCACCTACAAGAACATGAAGGATGGAACCGAGGAGTTCATCCCGTCGTTCTGCAAGATTTGGTCCGCCGGCGTGTCCGCTTCCCCGCTGGGCAAGATGATTGCCGAGCAGACTGGCGCCGAGACCGACCGCGCTGGCCGTGTCGTTGTCAACGAGGACATGACAGCTGGTGACTACAAGAACGTCTACGTCGTGGGCGACATGTCCAACCGCGAGAACCTGCCGGGTGTTGCTCAGGTTGCTATTCAGGGTGGCGAGTACGTCGCCGCCAACATTGCAGCTGAGGCCGACGGCCGCGATGTCGCTGAGCGTCAGCCGTTCGAGTACTTCGATAAGGGCTCCATGGCAACCGTCTCCCGCTTCTCCGCAGTGGTGAAGATGGGCAAGGTTGAGGTCACCGGCTTCATCGGCTGGATTCTGTGGCTGGCCGTCCACCTGATGTTCCTGGTGGGCTTCCGCAACCGCCTCGTCTCCTGCGTCAGCTGGGGCCTGAACGTCCTGGACCGCAACCGTTGGCAGATGGTTTCCACCCGCCAGCAGATGTACGCACGCAACGCCATCGACCGCCTGGCCGAGTTCAACAAGGACAAGGCTGAGCAGGATCTGCCGCTGGAGGTTCGCGACACTCGCCGCGAGCACCGCGCAAAAAGGAACAAGTAGTTAACTTGCAGGTGGCCAGATTAGAAAACAGCTAATCACGACAAGCCACCTGCGAGCTTCCTACCAGGCCCGTTACCACCTATAACGATTTGCTACAGCGGCTTGTCGAGTACCGCAATTCGTAGGTTGGTGCGGGCCAGCAGTTTTTCATCTGCCTTGCGGGTGTGCTCAATACGCCACAGTTGCATGGTGCGCCCCAGGTACTCTGGCTCCGCCGTGGTAACGATTACCTCGCCAGCTCGGGCGGAGCGGTAAAAATCGGTGTTGTTGTTCACACCGACGACCGGCTTCTTCGCACCGCAGGCAACGAAACCAGCAATAGAGCCAGCAGTCTCACCTAGCGAGCAATAAACACCGCCATTGGCTAGGCCCCACGGTTGCAGGTGGTCGGGCCCGACCTCGAGCTCCATCTGAATTCGCTCCGGCCCGACATGGACAAACTTCGTGCCCAGCAAGGTATCTAGACCGCCGATTCCGTTATCGCCCAAGGTGCTGTTAAAAACAGCCAGCTCCTCATCGCTCAGCGCTTCCTGGCTCGCCTTCGTCGCCAGTGTCATATAATCGCGCAGCGCCTTCCTCTTCGCCTGCTCGGCGGAAGAAGCTGCAGAGTTCGAGTCCTGTGAACTGCCATTATTCGCAATAGTCTCGTCAGTCATGCCAAACATTGTGCCAGCGCACGCCATCACTCGTGGCAGTTTCAACGTTAAAAGCAGTAACAATTTCTGAGTCCCAGATACAACGAACCCCGGCCAGGCTTTAAGATGGTGGGCATGACCGATAACAATGAACTCGCACAAATTGGTGTCGTCGGGCTCGCCGTCATGGGCTCGAATATCGCACGCAACTTCGCCCACAAGGGACACACCGTTGCCGTGTACAACCGCAGCCCGGAGAAAACTCGCACCCTCATCGCTGAACACGGTGATGAAGGCTCATTCATCCCGTCCGAGACCATTGAAGAGTTCGTCGCTTCGCTGGAGCGCCCGCGTCGCGCTCTGATCATGGTTCAGGCAGGTGCCGCTACTGATGCGGTCATCGATCAGCTTGCCGACGTGATGGAGCCCGGCGACATCATCATTGATGGCGGTAACTCTCTTTACACGGACACCATCCGTCGCGAGAAGGCTATTCGCGCCCGTGGCCTGCACTACGTTGGCACTGGTATTTCCGGTGGTGAAGAAGGTGCTCTGACTGGCCCATCCATTATGCCGGGTGGAACGAAAGAGTCCTACGAGTCCCTCGGCCCGCTGCTGGAGTCCATCTCCGCTCACGTTGATGGCGTTCCGTGCTGTACTCACATTTCCTCCGATGGCGCTGGCCACTTTGTAAAGATGGTCCACAACGGCATCGAGTACGCGGATATGCAGGTCATTGGCGAGGCCTACCACCTGCTGCGTGAGGCCGCTGGCCTCACCCCTGCCGAGATTGCAGATATCTTCCGCGAGTGGAATAAGGGCGACCTGGATTCCTACCTGGTCGAGATTACCGCTGAGGTTCTCTCTCAGGTCGATGAGAAGACAGGCAAGCCGCTGGTGGATGTCATCGTTGATGCTGCTGGTCAGAAGGGTACCGGCCGTTGGACGGTCAAGGCCGCTTTGGACTTGGGCATTCCAGTAACTGGTATTGGCGAGGCCGTGTTCGCTCGCGCCCTGTCGTCTTCCCTTGCTCAGCGTGAGGCTGCCCGCAACCTGCCGTCGGGAAGCCTGGCTAAGGCACCGGAAGATCGCGATGCTTTTGTGGAGCGCGTCCGTAAGGCGCTCTACGCTTCCAAGATCATTGCCTACTCGCAGGGCTTTGATGAGATTAACGCTGGTGCCAAGGAGTACGGCTGGGAAATTGACCGCGGTGCGCTGGCGACCATCTGGCGAGGTGGCTGCATCATTCGCGCACAGTTCCTGAACCGCATCAAGGAAGCGTACGACCGCAATCCGGAGCTGCCGGCGCTGGTACTCGACGAGTACTTCCGTGACCAGGTCACCGAGTGCCTCGACGCGTGGCGCGACGTTGTCGTCACTGCAGCACAGATGGGTATCCCGGCTCCGGTGTTCTCCTCCTCGCTGGCTTACTACGACGGCCTGCGTGCGGAGCGTCTGCCGGCAGCACTGGTTCAGGGGCAGCGTGACTACTTCGGTGCGCACACTTACCAGCGTGTTGACCGCGAGGGTGCTTTCCACACCCTCTGGTCTGGCGACCGCTCCGAGGTTGAAGCGTAGTCTTGAAGTCTGTCGCTTCACGCTCTTGAAGTTAAAAGGGGTCTGAGATGCCATTTCCCAAGAAGGCAAAGCCTGATTTTGTGCCACGAGTTCTTTCCATCGCCGGCACAGACCCAACAGGTGGCGCTGGGCTCCATGCCGATTTAAAATCAATCGCCGCCGCCGGTGGTTATGGCATGGGCGTGGTCACCGCTTTGGTATCTCAGAACACCGTGGGCGTTCGTGCCGTCCACACCCCACCTGTTGACTTCCTCGTCGAGCAGCTGGCTGCTGTAACTGAGGATGTCACCATCGACGCGGTGAAGATTGGCATGTTGGGTTCACGCGAACTCACGCAGGCCGTCACCAACTGGGTTCGGGAGACCAAGCCAGCCGTGGTTGTTCTCGATCCGGTTATGGTCGCCACCTCTGGCGACCGTCTGCTTGACGAAGATGCCATGGACGCAATGCGTGACTTGGTCGCGGAAGCCACCGTCATCACGCCGAATGTTCCCGAACTGGCATTGCTTGCCGACGCCCCGGAGGCCAGCGACTTCACTGAGCTGATTGAGCAGGCGCTGGAGTTCGCGAGCAAGAACGATGTCATCGTGATTGCAAAGACTGGGCACTTAAGTGATGAGGAAGCCGGCAATGCCGTGGCCTTCCCCGATGGCCAGGTTTTCTTCAGCTCTTCTCCCCGCATTCACACTGAGAACACCCATGGCACGGGTTGTTCGCTGTCCGCAGCTCTTGCCACACGGATTGGTGGGGGCTCTGCGATTAATGATGCCCTGCGCTGGACTACGCGCTGGCTCAGCGAGTCCATTCGTTTCGCGGATAACCTCAACGTCGGCCAGGGGCACGGCCCCATTGACCACGGCCACAGGGCTCGTCGCCTGGAAAAGGTCGCGCTTCGCCGAATGCAACCAGTGCATCTGAACTCTAGTTTTTACCCGGCGGCCATCGAAGGCACTGATACTGAGCAGACGCCGAAGGAGCTGGAATCTTTCTTCGGCCACTCACTCCAGATTGCGCCGGCGGGCCCCTTTACTTCCCAGCTGTGGCGGGACATCGAGGACATCGTTGCCGAGATTGGCGGAATGTTCAGCGTCCCCACGATGCTCCGCGGCGACCTTTCCTCGGACGAAACCAACTTCTTCGTAGCGCAAGAGGCCTGGTACTTGCACCAAGTTTTCCCAGTCCTGTCGCATCTGGCAACCAAAGCACCCTGCGCTAAGGAACAGGTTCTGTGGTCGTCACTCGCACAGGAAGCCCTGGTGCGTGCGTTGGAATTGAGCAATAACGCGCTGGAAGAGACTTCTTCGGCGCTCGAGGACATCGAGCCGACAACCATCACGCAGCTTTTGCTGGACGTGCATTCTTCCTGTAGCGCTTTCAACCCATATCGGGTCGCCGTAACCAGTATCGTCGCCGAAATGTGGATTGCAACCGAGCTGACTCTGCAAGGAAAATCGCTGGTTGATGGGGATTCCGCGATCGCGAACTGGGTGGAGGTGTATTCCGACCCCGAGTATGTTGACAGTGTTCAGCAGGCTCTCGAGGTCCTTGAAGAGAATATGTCCACGGCCAGCGATGCGGAGCTCAAATCCATCCGCAACATCTTCCGTCGAGCCGCCATTCTTGAGCGCGAGGCCTATGCGCAACCGGGTCGCGGTTGGTAAATCTCATGGGACGGTAGTTTTCAAGCTCACCGGACGTGCCTATTGCATGGCAGTCCGGGGATAGCGGTATTCTAACAAGCATGCCCCCTCCTGCTGAGTCCAGTGATTTCAGACAGTTGGGCACGCCGGAAGCGATTGTGAGTATTCTGCGTGCCCAGCACATAACTTCGCCTACTGCCGTGCAGGTGGCGACTTTGCCAGATGCTTTCGCTGGCAAGGACGTTCTTGCGCAGGCCCCTACAGGCTCGGGCAAAACGCTCGCATTCGGCATTCCGCTGGTCGCGTTACTCAATAACGCCTCTCCAGCGCTTCCCGGTTACCCGCGCGCGCTAATTATTTCGCCAACGCGCGAACTCGCAGATCAGATTGCTGATGTCCTGGCTGACATCGGTGCCGCTGCAGGTCTGCGTGTCTTGAGCTTGGTCGGCGGTGACTCCGTGGCCAAGCAGCAGACTCTGCTCGCGGCACCAGTCGATATCGCTGTGGTCACACCGGGTCGCGCACACGATTTGCGCCGCCGCAGCCTCCTCAGCCTTGAGCAGGTTCTCGCCGTTGTTGTAGACGAAGCGGACATGCTCGCTGACATGGGCTTTCTGCCCGATGTTCTGGGCCTGGTCCGTGCGTGCCCGAAGTCGGCACAGCGCATGGTCTTTTCCGCCACGATTAACGACGACGCCGCGGGGCTTATCCGCGATCGTCGCGCAAGTAGCACTGAAGTTGCGAAGCACAAGGTCACTGCCTCCCGGTTGACCATGCGCAATATGCGGCATCTGTTACTTCGGGTGGAGGACAACAACGAAGCCGACGAAGTGGTCGCCTGGATTGCCTCCCGCAAGGATCAGTGCGTCATCTTCGCCAACTCTAAGGCGCGTGTCGTTCAGCTGGCTAAGTTTCTACAGTTCTATGACATCAAGTTAGGTTTCCTCCACGGCGATCGTGGCCAGGCAACTCGTCGCGCGGTCCTCAAGGCCTTTTCCGAGGGTGAAATCAATGTCCTCGTCACCACGGATGTGGCCGCTCGTGGCATTGATATCGATGCTCTTGACTTGGTTGTGCACGCGGATCCGCCAAGGGATTCCGCGACGTACATTCACCGCTCGGGTCGAACGGCTCGTGCAGGTGCTTCCGGCACGGTAGCGATGATTGTGCGTGACCGCCAGGTTGATCAGGCCCGTGAGCTGCTGGCAGGGGCCGGCGTTAAAGCTGAAGAGCTGCGTGCAGCTCCGGGGCTGCCGCGATTTGTCAAGGAACTGGGCGCACGGCGTCCGCGCCGGGCTCGTCAAGATCAGAGCCAATCGGCAGGCAGTGTTAGTGGTGCCGGTTACCGCGGGCGCGGCGGTCCGTCGGCAAGCGGAAAGAATCGTGCTGGCGGTCGCGTACACCGCCCCAAGCGAGGGAAAAAGAAGAAGAGATAATCAGTGGATATTGTTCTCAATATTGTCGCGGTTGTCGGCTTTATCGCGCTAACCGCTGGCACCGGCCTCTTTGTGGCGTTTGAATTCGCGCTGACGGGACTGGAGCGATCTACGATTGACGCCGACCGCGCCCGTTCAGCGGATGCACCTGCTGAGGCCGTTCACAAGGCGCATAATCGACTGTCCTTCCACCTCTCCGGTGCACAGCTGGGCATTACGTTGACCACGCTGGCAACTGGTTTCCTCGCGGAACCGGTGCTGGCGCAGTACTTCACGCCGATGTTGCATTGGATGGGGCTCAGCGAGTCTGCAGCGGGACCGACCGCACTGATTCTTGCGCTCATTGTGGCCACGATGTTGTCGATGGTCTACGGCGAATTGGTGCCAAAGAATGTCGCGATTACAGAGCCGTTGGCAGTAGCGCGAGTTACGGCTCGTCCGGTGATGGCGTTTAACTGGGTGTTCCACTACTTCATCCATTCGCTGAATGCCACGGCGAACTGGCTGGTGCGCAAGCTCGGTATTGAACCGGCGGATGAGTTGGCTTCAGCGCGTTCCCCGCAGGAGCTGGAAGCACTGGTACGTAATTCTGCGGAGCAGGGGGCATTGGATGAGTCGAAGGCCGCTGTACTCGAGTCGTCGTTACGCTTTGGCGAAACGACGGCGGAGGACCTAATGACGCCGCGGTCGACGATTACCTCCCTCGATGTCGATGACACGGCGCTGGATCTGCTGGCTGTCGCCATCGAATCGGGACATTCCCGCTTCCCCATTACTGACGGGGACCTCGATGCCACTGTCGGTGTTGTCCACGTCAAGGACGCATTCGCGGTGCCTGCGGCGAAGCGCTCAACTACCACCATGCGGGAGGTTGCACGTCCAGTGCCCACGCTGCCGCAGTCGCTGGACGGCGATGCCGTACTGGAGGCCGTGCGTTCGGCTGGTTCGCAGATTGCGCTGGTCGCGGACGAGTATGGCGGCATCGCCGGCATTGTCACCATCGAGGACGTCGTCGAGGAAATTCTTGGCGAGGTCTGGGATGAGTACGACGACAAAGAGTCCGAGCAGGAAGTCAAGCGCGCAATTGAAGGCTGGAATTGCTCCGGCCTTGTGCGTACCGACGAGCTGCCGACCAAGGTCGGATACTTCGCCCCGGAGGGCAGCTTCGAAACCCTCGGTGGCCTGATTATGTTTGCGCTCGGTCGCATCCCGGAGGTCGGTGACGTCGTCCTGCTGCCAGAGACCGAACGCGATTTCATGGACGAGTTCGAATCGGGTATCGCCGGACGCTGGTACGCCCGCATTCTGGCGATGGATGACCGCCGCGTGGATCGTGCCATTTTGATTCCTGTGACCAACGAGCGCGCTAAGGAGATGTTCAACCTATGAGTGACTGGTTTGGAATCCTCCTGACCTTCTTCTTGTTGTTGGTCAACGCATTTTTCGTGGGCGCGGAGTTCTCGCTTATTGCTGCTCGCCGTGACCGTTTGGAGGCGCTGCTGGCTCAGGGAAAGAAGCGCGCTCGCACAGTTATCAATGCTTCTGAACACCTGTCGATGATGCTCGCCGCCGCACAGCTGGGCATCACTATTGCTTCGCTACTGCTGGGTAAGGTCTCTGAGCCGGCGCTGGCACATCTGCTGGAAGCTCCCTTCCAGCAGATGGGTATTCCGGAGTCGCTGCTGCATCCGCTGAGCTTTGCCATCGCATTGATGCTGGTGTCAGTGCTGCACATCATGCTCGGCGAGATGGTCCCGAAGAACATCGCGCTGGCAGGCCCGGAAACGATGGCTATGCTGCTTATTCCGGTTCATATGGTCTTCTACCGCCTGACCAAGCCACTGTTGCTGCTGTTTAACTGGATGGCTCGCCATACGCTGAGGCTGTTCGGCATTGAGCAGCGCGATGAGCTCGACACCACTGTCGATTCGACTGAGTTGGCATCGATGATTGCGGAGTCTCGTCAAGAGGGGCTCCTTGACAGCGAGGAGCACGTCCGCCTTCGTCGCACGCTGGCTTCGGCCACGCGCACCATTGAGGAGGTGCTCATTCCGCACGAGCAGATTCGGCGCCTCCCCACCGCACCGACTGTGGGCGACCTAGAGACGGCGGTCACCGAAACTGGCTTCTCCCGGTTCCCCGTCGCTGCGGCCAACAATGAACCCAACGAGTACCGTGGCTATGTTCACGTCAAGGATGTCCTCGACCGCGTCATGGACCCTGCCTCCGGACCGGAGACAGCCATCCCCGATGACGAGATTCGGCCGATGATCGAGATTCCGATCGATGCCACGCTGGATGAGGGATTGCGCATCATGCGCCGCTACAGCGCCCACATGGCAGTGGCTGTACGCGCTCGCATGCCAAAGCCGCACCTGCGCGCAAGCGCCCCGGCAAGTATCGCCCCGAAGACCGGTGCTTTCTCCGGCGCGGAGCAGATCGGCATCGTGGCTCTGGAGGACCTCATCGAGGAGCAGGTCGGTGTCGTGCGTGACTGGACCCACGAGGTCTCCCCGCGCCGCAGCGGTGCACCAAAGCAGTACCCAATCGTGAACCAGCCCCGCATCCGGCCGGGCACTACGCAGGGACGCCAGCAGTGACATCTACGCCCGATTCGTCTTTCGACTGGCGTGAAGCCAAAGCAAGGCATATCGCCCGCGTCGATGCTCTGACCTGCGATCACCTGTCCCGTCGCAGTCGTGGCCAGCGCCACCCGGTCTGGGACTTCATCTTCGAGTACTACCCCGTCAAGCCCGGTCAACTCCGCCGATGGTCACCGGGCATCGGCGTAGATCTTCCCGGTGCGACAGCCAAGGACATCAGTCACCTGAAGTTTTTTACCCTCGACAGGGATGACGCTACCGACAGTCCTGCTAGCAAGGAGCCCACCGATACCGCCTCGGGGACGGCACGCATGGATGTTTCGGCGTACGTCGATAAGCGCGGTAAGACAGTGGCGTACATCGGCAATTTGTTGCGTTCGACGCGCGCGAACCCAGCACACTTCGACTGCTTTGGCCTGCATGAATGGGCGATGGTGTATCGCCAGCCAGAGCATCGTCACCCGGAGCCCCTGCGGCTTGGTCAGGCGGGTACGGACGAGGTCGTCGAGGCCCACACGGTTCGGTGTACGCATTTCGACGCCTACCGCTTCTTCACGCCCGACGCCGTGCCGCTCAACGAGTTTGCGCCGACGCGCGAGACACAGCCGCACTGTGAGCAGATGGGCTGTCTGCACGCCAACATGGACTTGTATAAATGGGCGACCAAGCTCGGCGAGGCGGTCCCCGGCGACCTGTGGCTGGATACTTTCGAGCTCGCGTGCAGTGCCCGTGAGTTGGATATGCGCGCCGCTCCCTACGATCTGCAGGATTGGGGCTTTGCTCCCATTCGCATCGAGACTCCCGAGGGCAAGGCCGAGTACGTCCGCCGGCAGCGCGAGATTTCTGCTCGCGCCGACGTCCTGCGCGGGCGTTTGCTGCAAGTAGTAGATGTCGCATTGTCCACGCAGTAGAGTTGGCAGGAGTTACGTGCGCGTTTGTGCTTTACGACGAGGTCTGCTGCGAGTCGACAGTGCCGAGCACACTCAGCATAGAAAGGGCTAGAACGACATGGGACGACACGCCTCGGGTGAGAACAACTATCGAGTGGCTAAGGGGCCTTTTATTGCCGTCTTGGTCGTCATTGTTCTGGTGGCCGCGGTTTTTGCCTGGGTTAATCTGCGCAAGAGCAACGATTCGTCGATTGATGCTGACCGTGCACGGTGTACGAAAGGTGACCTGACACTGGTGGTGACCGCTGATCCTGCTGCGGTGGGCTCGGCACAGAAACTCGTGCAGGACTATGGCGAGTCAAATCCCGTGGTGAGGGATTTCTGCGTCCGGCCACAGATTACGGTGGCGGGCTCGCAGGAGGTTGTGAACGCCCTGACTGAGGCTGGCGGTGCTGAAGCTGGTGAGGGAGCTCCGGAGGACCCCGCTGCGGGTGAAGCCGGTACTGGAATTATGACTCCGGGAGTCTGGATTCCCGCCGATATCTCTTTCGTGGACCAGGCGAAGAACTCAGACAAGGTCAAGGTCAACAACCCCAAGACGTGGTTGCCGCCGATTGCCAGCGGCGTGGCCTTCACAACCAATCGTGCTGACCAGCTGAACAATGCCACCTGGGAAGAGCTTGCGGGATTGCGCGTAGCCGCCCCCGGTGGCTCCGACGCGGCACTGTCGGCCGTGATTAGTGCTCGACTTGGCGGTGGCCCGGACGTCGCTCGCGAACGCGCGGGCTTGGGTGAGGTCTACACCTCCAATACTCTGCTGACCATGCTCAGCCAGAGTGTCGCTGACTTCGACGGCGTAGCCGCGACCCAGCCCATGCTGCAGATGGCCGGCGAGGGGCTGAAGCTGGTCTCCCCTGCGGATGCACCCCAGTTGCACGCGCCAGTTGTCACCTTTGGCTCCGGCGGCAAGATCGACGAGAACACGGCTCGTGCGGCCGAGGACTTCCGAAACTTCGCAGCAGATCACGGCGCCGACGGCGAAGCTGCTGAGAGCACTTTCAGCCCTGAAGTAGCAGAGAACTTTGGAGTGCTCTCGCAGATTCAGACGGATTCTTTTGCGCTGCCGCCAGCACTGGAGCAGCCGGACGCGCAACAGCCCGCAACTGCGGTGGGTTCGGCGCTCCTGCTCGCTGACACCTCCGAGGGCGTCGATGTTGGGGCGCTGTCTACGGCACTTTCCGGCGCTATCGATGCGGCACCTGGTGGCCGCTACGGCCTGTGGACATTCGCACCTGAGGTGAACCGCCTCGCGGAACTTCCCGCGCCCGATGACGAGGCCAACAACGGCGCGGACGCCGTAAGGGGGTCACTGGCCGAACTTCCGGCTGGTGGTGAGGCACAGTTCTGGCCAGCGCTTATCGATGCCTACCAGGCCGCCCGCGACACCTACTCCCCTGACAAGCCGAACCGTCTCGTCGTGCTCACCTCTGGTCGCGATGCCTCGGGCGCCGATGCCGCCGAGTCTGTCGAGAGGATTAAGGAACTCATTAGCCCGGACCGCCCGGTAACGATTGAGGTCATCGTGCTTCCCGACGGCGACAGCTCCAGCCCCGAGCTGCAGGAAGTGGCAAATATGACCACTGGCTCTCTGCGCATTGCGGCTGACTACGGCGATGGCCTGGCCTCTCAGTTGGCTGCGGCTATCGGTACGGAGTAAGTAGAAAAAACCGCCTCCATCTGGTCCAACCTCGGGAGAGGTAAGACGGAACCAGTTGTGGAAGGCGGTTTTCGTTTAGTTTGTTTCGGCTATTTGAACGGAGGCCATAGCAGCGACGCCGCTGTCCAGCCGTATCGTTGGCGGTTACCGTATCTGTTGGCGGTTAGGAGATGCGGCGGCGACGACGCTCAGCCAGCTCGTCGATGCCAGTACCTGGGTTCTCCTGAGTACCGTCAATACGCTCGGACGGGAAGGAGGCGATGGTGCCAGTCAGTTCCTTCATAATGCCCGGGACAGCAATGCCGAACACTCCCTGGCCACCGTTGAGCAGGTCGATGACCTCTTCATTGGAGCGGCACTGGTAGACGGTGCGACCGTCGGAAACCAGCGTGATGGTAGCCAGGTCATCGACGCCGAGGTCGCGCAGGCGATCGACAGCCAGACGGATATTCTGCAGGGAAATACCGGTGTCCAGCAGACCGCGAACAATCTTCAAAACGAGGATGTCGCGGAAGGAGTACAGACGCTGGGTACCCGAGCCCTTAGCGGTACGGATAGAAGGCTCCACCAGCTTGGTGCGTGCCCAGTAGTCCAGCTGGCGGTAAGAAATGCCCGCTACCTGACATGCGATAGGAACGCGGTAGCCAACCTGCTCGTCCGGTCCCATGTCGAACAGGGATTCCTGAACCGCGCGCGGCTCTTGCGAGTCCGACGCACGGAGCTCATTGTCGCCAAAGAGCGAACCGCTGTTGTCGTCGACCATATAAATTCTCCCGAGGTAGTTTCACTGCCGTTATTTATCTTTCGCCAAGGTTAATCGGCTGTCAATACATCACAGGACGACACGCCGAATCTCTAAACCTAAAGTTAAGGTTTAGAGTTTGGAGTCACAGTTTCCCCAGCTCAAGCACAACCCGGGAGAAAAACCGCAGGACGGGGTGAAACTATAACTTACGAAAAGTTACCCCTTTTATGGGGTCATTCAGCGACACACCGAAGGAAATAGACACCACAACTACCTCAAAAGTAGCCAGCTATTCACTCCAGTCACACGTTTAACGGTCGCCATCGGAAGCTGAATCGGCGCCACCGTCGGCTTCACCATCAGACTTCTTGTCCTCCGCATCACCATGCGGCTCGGCGAAGTAGTCAGCATCAATGCTGTCGAGGAATTCCGCAAACTCCGACACCGATGCCTCGACGGAGTCGGTCTCCGACTCGTCGGCAAGCGAACCGCCATTGGTTGCGACGAGACGCGCCGCTACCGACGTGGCGTCGAGCACATCACGCGCGACATACAGCGGAACCTCAAGCTCGCTAGCGATAAGGATGAGGTCGGAGGGCCGCATATCAATCTCTGCACCACCTTCGAGCACGAGACTGGCGATGAAAACGCCCTCATGCACGCCCGTAATCTGGCCACGCAGGGCGCTCTGCCCCACCATGTCCAGCGTATCGACGAAGACCTCATGCATGCCCGGGCGACGCTGCGTAGCGCCGGTCTCACGGGCGGAGTACTCCGTCGCCGTCGCCAAATCAATCCAAATCGGGATAATCCGATTGGTCTCCTCGGCATGCAGGAGTAGCACTGGATCGTCCTCAGGAGGATGCGCCATCCAGTCTAGAAACTTGACTTCTACGAGTTTTTCGTCCATAACAGCGATAATTGTAGCGAGCCGCTATTTACGCGGGACTACCGACTACTTCCCCAGATCCTTGTTGACCTGGCGCTTGACCAAAGTGCCGTGCAGCGTGACCATCAGCGCGGTCATCTCACGGCCCATCTCCACGGCCTTCTGCTTGCCGCTAGCCGCACGCGACTTACTCAGCGGACTAGCAGCGAGCGACACCAAATCTGCCTCACGGGCCGCAGCGGTACGCACAGTTTTGAGGTGGCGGGCATCCAGGCCAAACTCAGCCAGCTTGACCGCCGTCTCAGTGATGAGCAGGTCATCGCCATCGAACATGTTCAGCGTGTCCGGAGTAATCAGACCGACTCGAACCAGTTCAGTGATGAACTTCTCGCTAGCGCCGGTGCGCTCTGCCAGCTCCGCCTGCGTCAGCGAGACCACTGCGGCTTCGCGGAACTGATCCGCCGTCACCAGTGGAGTGACCGATGCCAGCCCGTCGCCGCCAGCGTTGCCCGCATCAATTTCGTCGAGCTGCTCTTTAATAACTTTCAGCGGCAAGTAGTTATCGCGCTGAACGGTGAGAATGTAGCGCAGGCGGTCAATGTCCGCCTGGCTGTAGCGACGATATCCCGAGGAGCTACGCGACGGGCACAGCAGCCCCTCCGACTCGAGAAAACGAATTTTGGACAGCGTTACATCAGGGAACTCAACCTTGACTTCCTTCAGCACAGCACCGATGGTCTTCTTCTTGCCCACCGAGCGTGCTTGCTTCGCAGTGCTTTCCGACGACGCCGGCTGCGCAACTGCTGATTTGCGTACTGCTGCCACTGGTCTTTTCCGAGCCTTTACAAAAATAAGGGGTTAATGCCGACAGGCGTCGACATTAACCGATGTCGAATTAGTTACCGATCAGGAAGACGAGGCGGAACTTACCGACCTGAACCTCGTCACCATTAGCCAGAACCGCGGAGTTCTTCGGCTCGCGGTTAACGTAGGTACCGTTCAGCGATCCCACGTCGACGACCTCGTAGGAGTCACCGTTCTTGCGGAACTCTGCGTGACGACGGGAAACAGTCACATCATCGAGGAAGATGTCGCTGTCCGGGTGACGACCAGCGGTGGTGACTGCCTGATCGAGCAGGAAACGCGAACCTGCGTTTGGCCCCCGCTTGACAACCAAGAGTGCCGAGCCCGCCGGAAGTCCTTCAACACCGGAGACCGTGGAGTCCGTGTTAGAGCCGGACTCCATTTCCTTCAGCAAATCTGCACGGAAGACCGAGGTGGTCTCGACCGATGCCTCTGGCTGGCCGCTATTGCTAGTCATATCTTTCCCTCCGGGATAACCTTGGGCGATTTACTCGTTACTTTTTAGATAATAGCGCCCCAACCGCTTTCATGTTGTTATCTAATCCCAACCAAGTTGTGACGCAGCTCACCGACAGGGTATGTACAACATGATTGATATGCGTAAATACCGACATCTGAGAGCTTTCTCTGTGGGTGTACCTAGGCCGGTCACCTGAGAAATATTTTCAAATTGTTACCAAACTTGTGGTTACGGCTTACCTAAACATCGCGGCAATCGAGCCGACGACCGAGCCGCCACCATTGCTCAATGGGTTGTCGTTGACCATGTAAGTCCAGGTCGAGCTCGGGCGAGCAAGACCCGTGTCCTCCAGATGTGCGCCTTCGCCGTCGATTTCGACCTCCTGGAAGGTCTGCACCGACTCGGTAACGGCATTGTTCACCAGGTTCTTAAAGGCGCCGATGGCGGCGCGGTGGAACTCATCAATGGGGCTTTCCTTAGCCAGCGCGCGCAGGTGAATCGACTCCCGCAGGTCATCCAGATCCGCCAGGTGGTCTGACCATCCGCGATCCAGGTGGCTCAGCATGATTTCCCGGGCAGCATCCTCGGCGACATCGCGCCCGGCTGCGGCTTCGACTTCCTTCGCCCGCGCCGATGCCAACTTGGACAGTTCTTCCCAGGCAGCATTAGTAGTCAGCAGTTTCTCCCTGCGCTCATCCAGAATCTCGCGCTGGTCACCGATGAGCTTGTTGTACTTCCATGTCGTCGCATGAATCGATAGCATGGTCGCCTCTGTCACTCGCTGCGCGCGGTCGATGAACTGATAGGCCCTCTTATCCCGGACGCGGCCATCTTCCTCGGGAAGCACGCTCAGCGTCTCGCCAGCAGCACCCTCGGAAATCACCGGATCATCCAGGGAGACAAAGAACACCGACGAGCCCGGATCGCCCTGGCGCCCGGCGCGGCCACGCAGCTGATTGTCCAGTCGGTCAGTGCGGTGCTTCCCCAGGCCAATGACGCATAGTCCACCGCGCTCAACGACCGCATCGCGGTTGGATTCATCTGCCCCGCCGAGACGGATGTCGGTTCCTCGCCCGGCCATCTGAGTGGACACCGTGACACGGCCAATATCGCCAGCATTGGCGATGACCTGGGCCTCCAGCTCGTCATTTTTCGCGTTCAGCACCGAGGATTCGATGCCGCGCAGGACCAGCGCATCGGCTAGTCGTTCCGATTCCGCCACGTCACGGGTGCCTACGAGTATTGGTCGACCAGTGCCGTTGAGTTCCACGACCTCGTCGACAAGCGCGGCGAACGCGTCGTCGGTGGTGGCGTAGATGCGGTCGGGCTCGTCGTCACGAATGCATGGGACGTTGGGTTCGATGACGGAGACGTGGAGTCCGTAAAACTCGCGGAACTGGTCTCCCGCGGAGGTGGCGGTGCCGGTCATACCGCAGGTGATGTCGTAGCGGCCGACGAGTTGCTGGATGGTCATGGAGTCGAGGATTCGGCCGCCCTCAGAGACCTGCAGGCCCTCCTTGGCCTCTACCGCCGCTTGCAGACCGTCCGGCCACCGCTGCAGTTCCGCCACGCGTCCCTTCGAGGCGTCGATGAGCTGTACCTTGCCATCGCGCACGATGTAGTCGACATCGCGCTGCAGCAACTCGTGAGCGTGCAGTGCAACGTTGACCTGAACCAGGGTGGTGCCGACATGTTCGGCGTCGTACAGCGAGCCGATGCCAAGCAGGCGTTCGACGCGTGCGGCGCCGGTATCGGTGAGGAAGACGTTGCGGCGGCCTTCGTCGACGGTGTAGTCGTCGCCGAGCTGCAGGCGACGCACCACGTCGGTGATCTGTCCGGTCGGTGCGGTGCCCGGCTCATTGCCGGCAAGCACGAGCGGGACTAGCGCTTCATCGACCAACACGGAGTCGGCTTCGTCGATGATGGCGACGTCAGCGGGCGACTGCACGCGGTCTTCGATGGCCGGCGCGCAGCGGTCGCGCAGAACGTCGAAGCCGAGTTCGTTGACGGCGGCGTAGACGATGTCTGCCGCATATGCTTTACGACGCTCCCCCGGTCCCTCCTGCGGCGAAATAGCCGCCACCGAGAGCCCTAGGAACCCGAACAGCGGTTGCATCCACTGCGCGTCGCGGCCTGCGAGGTAGTCGTTGACGGTCACGGAATGCACGCGGTGGCCACGCAGCGCGAACCCTGCTGCAGCCAGGGCGCCGGAGAGGGTCTTGCCCTCACCGGTGGCCATCTGGACGACGTCTCCCTCCATGAGCGCCAGTGCGCCTTGCAGCTGCACATCGAAGGGACGCATGGACAGGGTGCGCTGGGAGACTTCGCGGAGCGCGGCTAAAAGCTCCGGTGCGTCGGTGGCGTGTTGGCGGGTGAAGTCGGCGAGGTCGGCGTCGGAAAGCGCCTGTACCTGCGGCTCGAGCTCAGCGGCGCGTGCCACCAGCCCTACGCTGCGTTTTTGGTTGCGCCCTTGCTTGCCGCTAAGAGCCTTCCAAAACCAATTAAACCCAGCCATCTTCTACCCTTCCTGCGCGCGTGTGGTTGTCGGCGCGTTCTGACTCACCAGAGTAATCAATCTGGGCCGGCCTTCGGAGTGTCAATCGCTGCCAGCGAATTTGCACCATATGTCTTTAGTCACATCTTGAGTTTGAAACAATGGGTTTAACACTTGATGCGAGCAATTTTCGGAAGGACTTGAATCCCCTATGGCAATCGAATTCATCCCCACCGCTGACCTGGTTGACGAGATCGGCCCGGACGTGCGTTCCTGCGATACTCAGATGCGTAACCTCGGCGGTCGCGTGGAGTTCTGCGGCAAGATTTCCACGGTCAAGTGCTTCCAGGACAACGCGCTGCTGAAGAAGGTCCTCTCCGAACCGTCTGAAGGCGGTGTCCTCGTCATCGACGGTGACGCTTCTGTGCACACGGCGCTGGTCGGTGACGTTATTGCGGGGCTCGGCAAGGACAATGGCTGGGCTGGTGTGGTCGTCAACGGCGCGATTCGCGACTCCAAGCTGATTGGCGAGATGGACTTCGGCTGCAAGGCGCTTGGCACCAACCCGCGCAAGTCCACCAAGACCGGCGAGGGCGAGCGCGACGTCGTTGTCTCCTTCGGCGGCATTGACTTCGTTCCGGGCGAGACGCTCTACGCTGACTCCGACGGTATTGTCGTGCGCTAGTGCGCTTGTGCGCTAGACGGCAGACAAAACCGCAAGCAATAACCGTAAACAAAAGGGGTTAAACGACAAAATGTGTGTCTGGCTCGGCGTGTCGCGCGGGGGTTAGATTTGGCCTTTCTGGATGCCGATTG
>NZ_JASPJP010000018.1:0-43089 GCF_030232615.1 Corynebacterium sp. MSK035 | reverse complement strand
GAGCTATTCTTTGGTGATTTGTGGTGTGTGGTCTGGGGTTATGGTGGCATGCGGACACACTTTTCTTTACTTAACCCCTTGTTCTTATAGCGGCGGCTTGGGAGCTTGCTGCATTTTTGGTCCTGGTGTTGGGGTTTTGGGCCATAAAGGTGGCGCCGCTGTTGCCTAAAGCGGGCTTGCGCTTCACCAGAAGTAGTTTGCTGCACAGTAACCGGCTACTGGCGAAGCGCAAGCCGTCCTAATGGCCCTAATGACTCTAATGCCCCGGTGGTCCTGTCGATTTTGGTGGCTCTGGCGGTCTTTACTGCCGTTGACAGCCTATCTTTCTGCCCATATGATTGGTGACATGACAACAAAGAATCAGGCTAATCACGTAGAGGATTCCGCACACTCCGCCGGTGGGGTGTACTCCCAGAAGGGCAAGGACTTTAACCGCGACACCCGCTATATCAATGACCGGGTTGTTAAGGACGGTCGCGAAGTAGGCGAGGGGATTAAGACGTGGCCCGTTGAAGCCGGTCGCTACCGCCTTGTTGCAGCTCGCGCCTGCCCGTGGGCGCATCGCACGCTTATCGTTCGCAGGCTGCTCGGCTTGGAAGATGCAATTTCAGTCGGAATTCCAGGGCCAGTGCACGATGCCCGCTCCTGGACATTCGACAAAGGGCCAGGTGGTCGCGACGAAGTACTCGGCTACGAGCGCCTGCAGGAGGCATTCCTCAAGCGTTTCCCGGACTACCAGCGCGGTATTACTGTTCCGGCCATCGTCGAGATCGAGTCGGGCGAGGTCGTGACCAATGACTTCCCCCGGATCACCTTGGACTTCATTACCGAGTGGACCGAGTTTCACCGTGACGGCGCCCCGGATCTCTACCCGGAGGAGCTGCGTGCGGAAATGGATGAGCTTATGCAGTTCATCTACACCGAGATCAATAACGGTGTCTACCGCTGCGGCTTCGCAGGCTCGCAGGACTCCTACGACAAAGCTTACGACCGGCTGTTCAATGCCCTAGACAAGGTTTCTGAGCGCTTGGAGACCCGCCGTTACCTCATGGGCGACCACATCACTGAGGCCGACATTCGCCTTTACACAACCCTCATCCGCTTCGATGCTGTCTACCACGGCCACTTCAAGTGCAACCGGAGCAAGATTTCCGAGATGCCGGTTCTATACAACTACCTGCGTGATCTCTTCCAGACTCCGGGCTTCGGCGACACCACTGACCTCGTCGATATCAAGCGCCACTACTACGAAGTCCATCGCGACCTCAATCCTTTAGGGATTGTCCCGAAGGGGCCGGAGCTCTCTGACCTGCTCCAGCCGCACGGCCGTGAGGCCCTTGGTGGCAGCCCATTCGGTAACGGCACCGCCCCGGCCCCAGTCAACCCAGATCCCGTTGAAGAGGGTCACCGCATCGAGGATCTCGTCGTAAAGCACTAACGTGCGGGGGCGTGTCCACGTACCCTTAGAGACATGCTCAAAGTAGGACTAACCGGTGGCATGGGCAGTGGGAAATCTACGGTCGCCCGTAGGTTTGCCGAGCTCGGTGCCGTCATCATCGATGCTGATCAGATTGCTCGCGATGTCGTCGAACCCGGCGAGCCGGCGCTCACCGAACTCGCCGAAGCTTTCGGCGAGGGCATTTTGCTTGACGACGGCTCCCTCAACCGCGGCGAGCTTGCGAAGCGAGCCTTCGTATCCGCGGAGAAGACGGAGCTGCTGAACTCCATTACCCACCCGCGTATTGAGCAGCGCACCGAAGAGCAGTTCAACGCGGCAGGTGACGCCATCATTGTTTTTGACTCTCCGCTGCTGATTGAAATGGGGCAGTCGGAAGCGCAGGACCTCGTCGTAGTTGTGCATACCCCGGTGGAGGTCCGTCTCGACCGTCTGGTGGAAAGCCGCGGTGTAGACCGAGAGGATGCGAAGCAGCGCATCGCTAAGCAAATCAGCGATGACAAGCGCCTGCAGTGCGCCGACGTGGTTATGGAAAACTCAGGCACCGAGGAGGACCTCGTGCGCCAGGTCGACCGGATTTGGGAGCGGATTATTCAGCCGCTGAATCAGATTCGTCAGCTGCAGGCCGGGCAGCAAGATAATCCCGCAGCCGCGCGATAGCCTCCTCAATCACCTCGGCGCGCTTGCAGAAAGCGAACCGCACCAGGTAGCGGTACTTTTCTGACTCCGGGTCATCCACAAAAGCGGTGACGGGGATGGCTGCGACGCGGCATTCCTTGACCAGCAGGGTGCAGGTCTCCAGGGCGTCGCCAAGCCCCCAGCTCGAGACATCAGCGACGACAAAATACCCTGCCTGCGGCGTGAAGACGTCAGCGCCCAGGCCCTCCAATCCATCGGCGAGGAGCCGCATGTTGCCCTCGAGCTGACCTGCCAGCTCGTCCACCCATGGGGCACATTCCTGCAGGCCACGGGCGACTGCGGGCTGAAGGGGAGTGGCGCCGACATAGCTCAAGAACTGCTTGGCCTTGACGACGCCATCGAGTAGTTCGGTCGGGGTGAGCGCCCAGCCAATCTTCCAGCCGGTGACGTTGAATGTTTTTGCGGCACTGGACACGACAATGGTCCGCTCGCGCATGCCGGGCAGAGCGCTGATGGAAGAGTGTGACAATCCGTTGAAGTACAGGCGTTCGTAGACTTCGTCGGCAAGCACGAGCAGATCGTTTGTGATGGCGACATCGGCGATGGCCTGCAATTCCTCGTCCGTGAGGACGGTGCCGGTGGGGTTGTGCGGCGAATTGATGATGATCATGGCCGTTTTAGCGGTGACGGCATCGGCAAGCGCGCTGCGGTCGAGCGACCAGGAGCGCGCCGTACTGGAAGCTGCGGGGATGAGCGGCACCGCGGTATATGTGCAGTTAGCCAGTGCGATGGCGGCTTTGTACGAGTCGTAGTACGGCTCGATGACGATGACGTGGCTGCCGGGTTCGAGATGCCCCAAGGCGGTGGCGGCAATCGACTCCGTGGCGCCGACCGTGACGAGGCATTCGGCGTCGGCGTCGTAGACCTGCCCCGTGCGGCGGGCGCGATCGGCGACGATAGCCTCGCGGAGCACCTTCATGCCGCGGCCGGGGCCGTACTGGTTGTTTCCTCCAGCTATCTGATGTCGCGCCTCCGCGAGCACCTCCGCCGGCCCATCCCAGTCGGGGAAGCCCTGTCCAAGATTGATTGCCTCGTGCTCGGTAGCGAGGCGGGACATGGTGGCGAAGATGGTCTCGCCGAAGGGGCGCAAGCGGGAAACGGTCATGGTTTCACTGTAGGCGGGAGTTTTGCGGGCTTGTTGCGATTCCCCATCGGCGAATCGCGGCTGGCGGCCAGCAGTTGCACCGACTGCCGACCGCCACCTGGTGCGCTAGTACATGTAAATCTTCGCGTTGTTGCCGCCGGTGCACACGACAACGTCGTCTTGTGTGCTGCAGCTGAGGTCGTAGGTCTTCCCGGTCGCGGGACTCTTGGCCTTGATGTTTGGCTGCAGGTGGTCGCGGATATTGTCCTCCGAGGCGTTAAGCCCCTCGGTCTGCTGGTTGAAAACGGCCTTCGCAAAGTCGCAGCTGGTATTCGGGCCCGCCGCGATGAGGTTGAGGCCGTACCCATCGCCGTAGATGCAGGTGGTTGCCTGTTCGCCGGCCGCCATGAAGGTAGATCCCGGCGAGGGGTTGTTGTAGATTTCAGCGGTCATGTCCTGACGAAGCCGGCTCCCGTCGCCGTTGTCGCCTCTTTCGCTTGACGACGTCGACGCGCCACCAGTCTCCGCCGTCGATGTATCGCCTCCCTGGTCCGGTGCAGAACCGGTTGGGTTTGGCGTGTTGCCCGAACTCTTGTCAGACACGCCATCCTCGGTCTGAGTAACGGTAGTGGTTTCAACCGGAGCAGCAGATTCGGGCGCTGCTTCAGTTTCCTGTGTTGAGCAGGCGGTGAAAGCCAATGCGGTGGTAGCGAGGATGCCGGCCACAAGGGCTCGGTGTGAGGTTGCTTTTCGAGTGGTGGAACCTGGGCGAGTCGTAGCGGGCGTGTGGACTGGTGTGCGGCGCGAAGTGTTCATAGGCGCCAGGCTAGTTGCTGTGCGGGCAGTTTTCATTACAAAATAAATAACAATTGGGCAAGTGGATGGCTGTTTATCTCGCGATATCGGCTGTTTATCGCTGCTTATTGGCGTAGCCAACCGTTGGATTCCACTCCCAAACTTTCTGGCAGGCAGGCCATCCTGGTTTATAGTCCACGCGGGGACGGCGCTTTTGTACCCATCGGATTGCCTGCTCGATCTCGTCGAGGACGCTGTCGAGATTCCAATTGATGCATGAGTCCGTGAACCGCAGGACTATCCAGCCGTGCAGCGTGCCGGAGTTGGTCTTCCAGCGATCTGTGATGAACGAGTCCTCGTTGGCGTGGTACTTCTCTGAGTCAACTTCGATGGCTATTTTCCACTGGTCAAGCAGGATGTCGAAGCAGTAGGGGCCGATGAGTTGGTTCATTCGTATGCGGTACCCACGCTTGATTAGTGGGCGGGCCAGCTTGCGTTCGAGTTCGCTGCATGAGCCAATCGGCGTGGTGGCGATGGTTTCACGCAGCCAGGCGGGAACTTTCCGCATCCGGCTGAGGTCGTGGTTGAGTCGCTTCTCGCCGCCCCGGCCGGCGTAGTGTGTTTCCAGGATTCTGCGTGCGAAGTCTTTTGAAGCTCGTGCTGCCCAGAGTGCTTCGACAACTGGTATGCCATCGATTCTGGTGCAGGCCGGCAGGCGGCTGTGCCTAATGGAGAAGGTCTCGGCCTGAACTGATCCCGCGCCCTCTGCCTGGATAGGAAGTGTCAGGGGAAGTCTCAAGTGGATTTGAGCTGCGCTTTTACCGCTTAGCGCAATGCTTTTGTAATGCCCCGTGATTGCTCGGGCGACTGAGGCGGGAGAGTGGTCGTCAATGTAGAGGCCCCGTACCAATTTAGTTAGCCTGCCTTGTTGTAGGAGGGCTCTGGTCTTTTTCTCTCCGATGCCGAGTGCACGTAACTCGGCCGTGGTGAAGCTTCCCATGGTCGGGACTCTAAGCTTTTGCGGCCCAGGGGATTTTCTGTGAGAGAGGCTCCGCGTCCAATCTGTGGACAACTTTCAGGATGTGGATAACTCAGGCCTCCCGCAGCCTTGCAGCCTCGCAGCCTCGCAGCCGCAGCCGCGGACCATCGATAAGACGGCTTGCGCTTCACCAGGAGTCAGTCCATGCGCACTAAGGGCCAGCTGGTGAAGCGGAACCCGCCTTTGCTGGCCTGGCACCGACTTTATGCCAGCCTTGTCCAAATCTGTACCGATTTTAATGTTGGTCCGGAACTCGACAGCCGCTCCTAGGCTCTGGACCCTAGCCCTGGACAGCCCAAAGCCCCAGGAAGTAACGTAACCAGCCGCTTTCAAGACAGCCTTCGCTACGCTGGGAACTATGGCATTTGCAGCAGAGCAACCCGTCCTCGCACACTCGGAGTTCCGTCCCGTCGGTGAAGTCGAGCGCGCTGAGGGAACCTTCGAGGTCATCAGCGAGTTCGAGCCCTCGGGCGACCAGCCGCAGGCAATCGCGGAACTGTCGGAGCGCCTAGATAGAGGCGAGCGCGAGGTAGTCCTGATGGGTGCCACGGGCACCGGTAAGTCAGCCACCGCAGCGTGGTTGATCGAAAAGGTGCAGCGGCCAACCCTCGTCATGGCACCGAACAAGACGCTTGCGGCCCAGCTGGCCAATGAGCTCCGCAGCCTGCTGCCAAACAACGCGGTCGAGTACTTCGTTTCGTACTACGACTACTACCAACCCGAGGCCTACATCGCGCAGACCGATACCTATATTGAAAAGGATTCCTCCATCAACGAGGACGTGGAGCGCCTGCGCCACTCGGCTACTTCAGCGCTGCTGTCGCGTCGCGACGTAGTCGTCGTCAGCTCTGTTTCTTGCATCTATGGCCTGGGTACCCCGCAGTCATACCTCGACCGTTCGGTGTGGCTGAAGGAGGGCGAGGAAGTCGACCGCGACCAGTTCCTGCGCCTTTTGGTGGACATTCAGTACGCCCGCAATGACATTGCCTTTACCCGCGGCACCTTCCGAGTAAAAGGTGACGTGGTCGATATCATCCCGGCCTACGAAGAAAAGGCCGTGCGGGTGGAGTTCTTCGGCGACGAGATTGATTCGCTGTACTACCTCAATCCAGTCACAGGCGACGTCATCGACCAAGTCCCTGAGCTGCGCATCTTCCCAGCTACGCACTACGTCGCAGGCCCGGAGCGGATGGAACGGGCCGTCGCGGACATCAAGGCCGAACTCGCCGAACGCCTGGCGGATCTGGAAAACCGGGGCAAGTTGCTGGAAGCACAGCGTCTGCGCATGCGCACGGAGTACGACCTCGAAATGATTGAACAGGTCGGCTTCTGCTCCGGCATTGAGAACTACTCGCGCCACATCGATGGTCGCGCGCCGGGCTCGGCCCCCGCGACGCTCATCGACTATTTCCCGGAGGACTTCCTCACCATCATCGATGAGTCGCACGTCACCGTGCCGCAGATTGGCGGCATGTTCGAGGGCGATGCCTCCCGTAAGCGCAACCTCGTCGACTTCGGTTTCCGCCTCCCATCGGCGTTGGATAACCGCCCGCTGACGTTCGACGAATTCGATGCCCGAGTGGGCCAGGTCGTGTTTATGTCCGCAACGCCGGGTGACTATGAGCTCGAAAAGACCGGTGGCGAGTATGTGGAGCAGGTTATTCGTCCGACTGGGCTGGTGGACCCCAAGATCGTCGTTAAGCCTACTGAGGGGCAGATCGATGATTTGATCGGCGAGATCCGAAAGCGCACCGAGCGTGACGAGCGCGTTCTTGTGACCACCCTGACGAAGAAGATGGCGGAGGATCTGACCGACTACCTGCTCGAAAATGGTGTGCAGGTGCGGTACATGCACTCGGATGTTGATACGCTCAAGCGCGTTGAGTTGCTGCGGCAGTTGCGTCTCGGCGAGTACGACGTGCTGGTCGGTATTAACCTGCTGCGCGAGGGGCTGGACTTGCCCGAGGTTTCGCTGGTGGCAATCCTCGACGCCGACAAGGAGGGGTTCCTGCGTTCGGAGCGCTCGTTGATTCAGACGATTGGTCGTGCCGCGCGAAACGTCTCCGGCGAGGTGCACATGTACGCCGACAAGATCACCGATTCCATGCGGTTCGCCATCGACGAGACGGAGCGCCGCCGCGAAAAGCAGATTGCTTACAACACTGAGCATGGCATCGATCCGCAGCCGCTGCGCAAGAAGATCGCGGACATTCTGGATCAGGTCTACGACAACGCTGACACCGATTACGAAGGCAAGACCGGTGCGGCCGCTGATGCACTGCTCTCGCGTGCCGACGGCTCGGGCGCGGCCGATGGTGCCAGCGGTAAGCAGATGCCGAGGGCTGAGCTCGAGGCGCTTATCGCGGACCTGTCGGAGCAGATGGCCGCGGCTGCGCGAGAGTTGAAGTTCGAGCTCGCGGGGCGCTTGCGCGATGAGATTTTCGACCTCAAGAAGGAACTTAAGGGGATGATTGAGGCCGGTGTCGAGTAGTTTTTTGCTACTGTTGTGGGAAGTAAAACAGTGTATTCGCGAAAGTGGCTCTGGCCAGTGGGTTCAGGGCAACGACGGCGTTACGCACGATGAACTGTTTTAATGCAACTTCCACAGTGAGGGATAGTTTTCATGAGTGATTACAAGACCATTGTTGTCGGCACGGATGGTTCTAAGTCGTCGCTGCTCGCAGTAGAGCGCGCTGCCTCGATTGCCGCTGCTTTCGATGCCACCCTGGTTATCGGCTGCGCTTACTACGAGACTGCAGAGGATGCGTCCAAAACCCTGCGCCAGGATTCGGTTCAGGTCCTCGGTGATGATCCGGCTCAGAAGAACCTGGCTGCTGCTAAGGAGGCCGCAGAGGCCGTCGGCGCTACCAAGGTTGAGACTGAGGTTCGTTCCGGCTCCCCGGTTGAGGCTCTGATGTCTCTGGTCACTGACCGTCGCGCTGACCTGCTGGTGGTCGGTAACCGCGGCATTAACTCGCTGACTGGTCGTCTGCTGGGCTCCGTGCCGGCTGATGTTGCTCGTCAGTCGGACTGTGACGTCATGATCGTTCACACTGTGAGCTAATTAAACGGCGAGCTAACAAAACCGTGAGCTAAGAAGCTGAATCAGCTTTCGCGTTAAACCGGCACCTTTGGGTTGAGGTGCCGGTTTTTCTTTTGTTGCGCGGGCTAGGCCCGATCCAGCTCTGGCAGATGCTTCATAGGGGGAAAGCAGAGTGGGCGAAGGTCGGAACCCTAGTGGATTACGTTGAGACTCACTTGGGCAAGAAGATGAGCGCGAAATGGAAACACGCGGCACCGATGTTTGTCGTGAAAACCTGTCGATTACTATCCATGCGCGGAGCTGACCTGTCGCCTCGCACGTGAGGCGATTCCTGTACGCAGGAACACGCCACATATTTGGTCGGTGCCGCGCCAACTACGACGTCTCAGCATGCCCCGCGCCAGGCTAACTCACTCGCTGCCAGCCGCCACACGACTTACTAATGAAAGCCCCGTCGGACGGTAGTATCTCAACGGTAATCGTTTGACCAAAGTTGACGAAATTGTTGTCGATGATGTTGCCGGCTCCATCATTACGCTCGTAGTAACAATCAGAAACAGTCGCTCCCTTTGTTTCCCATAGACCCGGCTGAACGACACGGATTCCCTTTTCAGGCTGCTGCTTAACGATGTAGTTTCCGTCAATTAAATCTGTTTGTTTTGCGTCACCCGACAAAGCTTCATCGACGAGGTGTTGCTGATCCGGGCAAAGAATTGGAACCATCAGCTGAACACGTCGAGCGTTTTCATCATCTGGAGTCGAAAGCCTTTCAAGGTCGGCTAAATCCCAAGCCGTTTTCTCTCCGCTGCGCATTGCCTCGCACATCTTGACATCAACGTCGTACGTGCCTGTGCTTCCGCTGCGTACTTCGATACCAGCATTAGTCATGGTCTTCAGATACTTGTCATGCTTTGGATTCCCCGTTGAGGTAGGAGCAGCTGGACTTGCTTCCTTCTCCTCTCTCGCGACCGGGTAAACCGTTTTTCCCTCGGCTGGCTCACAGCGAGCCAGGAGCTGGTCGTTGATAGTCAGCTCGACTGATTTCAGGGAATCACTCTCGGTGATAATCCCCTTCGGAAGGGGCAACGACAATAGCCCGCGAGAGCCACCAATTCGATAAGGAATCGAGTCGGTTACGTCTTCCTTCGTTCCACCTTTAGAGAGCGTAACTTTTACGTCCTGTTCGTCGTCGCCCGAATCCTCATGCTCATAGTCCAATACAACTCCGTTTTGAGTCTCGACGGTCATCACAGCATGAGGATCGAAGGAATCCACACCATGCGAATCATTGGGGGCCATATGGAATTCGAACTCATCGCCATCCTGGCCAGAATCTAGGAGTTCAGCGCCGATGAGAGCCATATCGAACTCCTCGGTCGAGACAATGGTGTTGTTGCTGAAATCGTGCTGAACACCGGTGATGATATTTGTCCTGCACGAAAGTCCAGTTACTTCCGGAGAATACGATTGCTGGCTCTCATTCCAGTCCTCAGGCTGGGTTGGAAGATTCGGGTCAGTTGAGTCGTACTCGAATTTATCTAAAGGAGAACAGCCTGCCAAAAAGGCTAGCGCAAGGAGAGAAGCAGCCAACGCAGCATGGGGTTTAGGTGTCATAAGGTTAATACTATCAAGCGCTTCAGCCAACTAATTGCCTTAGTAGTGTTTCAGCCAAAACAAATTAGGAGGAATCAGTTCTTAAGGCGCGACGCGTTTTGAGCGATAAACTCTGAGGTGTTACGTAATCCACTCACAGGCATTGCAGTTGTGTCCACCCCGTAAGCTCCAGTAATCAGCGGCGCGGTGAGCGCTAGCTTTATTCCTTTGTGAATTCCTTGTTATCACGGCAGCGGTTCTTTCTATTCAGGGTTCGCGGATGATTGATTGCCCGCTCGAACTTCAAAAAGCTCCCGAGAATGCTCAGGAGCAGATTCGTGTTCGAATTATTGCTGACACTGGATGTCATTCTTTTCCGCTACGACGAGAGCAATACTAGCGCGCAACTAGGTCAGCAAATATCCAGGTCTGAGTGCTCAAACGGGGCAGTTCCTCCATAGGAAGCCAATTGATTACTGGGAAAGCTAGATTCTTCACCGATAGATAGCAGGACTCTCGTGCTGCGGTCTTGACGCAAATCCAAGATCGTAGAGACGGGGAAATCTTTCAGTAAGTTATCGTCCTGGTAAGCGATAGTATTGCGTTGGGGCTTTCGTGCTTCGATGTTGGTTGCCAGTTCTTTTTTTGATGGCGATAGTCGATGTGGCAACCATGCTGGCTAGCTACGGCATCGGGTGGTGCACCGATGGAGGTAGCGGGCTGCTGGTAAACGACGTGAATATGCCAGTCGCAGATGTTTCTGCATTTGTGGCGCACGCCCACGATACAAGAACACCTGGAGATTCTTGCGGTGTTTCTATTAGCTGTAATCGAATGGTCTGGTGCCGGACACCACTCCTGATTACTGAAATATACAGGGCGATTAAGTTCTACTTCGACCGGTGGTCATCCTCCATAACTGGAGTTAACCGCAACTTGATGGCCTAAGCCCAATCCAGCTCGGGCAGATGCTCGGGGCGCTGCTTATCGACGATCACGAGTCCCTGGGTCGCACGAGTCAGTGCAACATACAGGTCCTGTAGCCCCTGCGGCGATTGCGCCACGATTTGGTCGGGCGCAACGACGATGACCTCGTCGAATTCCAGGCCCTTTGAGGTCGTGATGTCGTAGACCGCGCAGTTGGTGAGCTTGCTGGCGCGAGTAGTGGGGGTGGCATCTGCGCTAGTCGCGCCGACTGCACCGGCGATATCAGTCGAAGTTCTAGCGTCGCCAGCTCCGCCAGCGCCACCAGCATCACCAGCCCCACCACCGAGAAACTCCCGCACCTCCGCGCGCGTGGCTTCGAGCAACTCGGCGGGCGCGATCACAGCGACCAGGCGGTCCGGCTGCGCAACCTGCTCCACATGCGTCAGAGCTTCCGTCACAGTGTGGGCCTGAACAGGCTTGCGGCCGGTGGCGCGGATCGACTGCGGCGCCTCCAGCTCCGGATCAATCTCAGCCAGGACGCTGGCGGCGACCTCCATCACCTCAGCTGGGGTGCGGTAGTTGACGGTCAGCTCGTGGAGATGCCACCTCGAGCCGATGATGGGTTCCAGCACATCGTGCCAGGTCGCGGCACCTGCGGGGGAGCCCGTCTGGGCCACGTCGCCGACGAGGGTCATCCAGCCGTTGGGGCTGCGGCGGCGCAGCATTCGCCAGGCCATCGCGGAGAGTTCCTGAGCCTCGTCGACGATGACATGGCCGTAGGCCCACAGGCGATCCGCCGCCGCCCGCTCGGCGGTGGATCGCAGGTCGCGCTCACGGTGGCGTTCGGCCAGTGCCTCGGCATCGATGACGTCATACGCTGACAAAATCTCGGCCTCGAAGCCGTCGTCAAGATCCTGGGACGCAGAACTGGACAGGGTATCCAACGCGCCCTGCGCCTCCTCGACGCGGGCCTGCCAATCCTCTTCATCGGCCTCCGATTCACCAACTGGGCCGAGGAGTTCCGACAGCTCGTCGAGAAGCGGGGCGTCGGAAGGCATCCAGTCGGTGCCTTCCGGCCGGTAGAGAGCCTCGCGCGTCAGCTCGTCGTAATCGCTGGCGGCGTAGTCGATGGCCTCGCGAGAGCTCAGCAGTTCCGACAGCACCCGCTCGGGTGTGAGTGCGGGCCACAGCTCGTCGAGGATGTCGGCGACTGCTCCGGATTCGTCGATTTCGTCGCGCAGGTCGGCAACGTCGGTCACGGACAGCAAGTTCTCGCCGCCCAGCGGGTCGGCGCCGATGACCTCGGCCATCTGCGCGGCCAGGAGCTCCACCACGTGATTGCGGAAAATCGGCCGGGCCAGATTGTGGGGTTTCCGAGTCCGCCGCGCACGCGTGCGTGCAGCTTTCACCATGTCAGGTGTGATCGTCAGGGTGATGTTGTCGTTCCGGACTTCAAGAGCTTCCGCGGGGAGCTCCTGGTAGGCCCGCACGGCTTCGCGCAGGATAGTGAGCATCTCAATCGAGCCCTTAACTTCCTGCGCAACCAGGGGTTCGGGGTTGTGTCCGTCGATAAGCGCGTTGGAACCGCGCACGCCGGGGTAGAGATCGGCGATGGTGGTCAGCACCACGCCCGTTTCGCCGAGGCTCGGCAGCACGCGGGAGATGTAGTCGAGGAAGGTTGTGTTCGGGCCGATGATGAGGACACCGGTTTTCGCCAGTTGATCGCGGTAGGTATAGAGAAGCCATGCGACGCGATGCAGCGCCACTGCCGTCTTGCCTGTGCCGGGACCGCCCTGGACGACCAGGGTGCCGCGGGTGGAGTCGCGGATGATGAGGTCCTGCTCGCGCTGAATGGTCTCCACAATGCCGCGCATATGGCCGGTGCGCGCTTGATTCATGACCTCCCGCAGGACCGATTCGCCACCGACGCCCGCTTCAACTTCGGTCTCGTGTGCGCTGTCGGCTTCCTCGCCGGAGAGCCATTCGTCGTCAATGCTGCGGACCTTCCGGCCGTGAGTGCGCAGGTGTCGGCGCAGACTGACTCCCTCGGGATGCGCGGTCGTGGCCAGGTAAAACGGGCGCGCACCGTCGGCACGCCAATCCATGATGACCGTGCGGTAGTCGTCGTTTTCATCGGACAGGCCGATTCGCCCGATGTATCGCTTATCGACGGTCGCCCCCGGCCCTTCCTCTGCCAAAGGATTGTCGGGGTCTGTGTCATCGATATCGATTCGACCAAAGACCAGGCCAATCTCGGCTGAGCGGTAGCGGTCCAGATTAGCCTGTAGTCGGTGGTATTCCACCTCGCGTTCAACGCGGGCTTGCGGGTCTGGGTCGTCGATGAGCATGACCTGGCGCAGGTACTCTTGGTCGCGCTCGCGTGCCCGGTCGAGGAAGCTGAACGCACGATCGACGTAGGCCTGTTCGGCAGCGAGGGTACTCTCTTCTTCTCGCTGTGGTGCTGAACTTGCCTGGTCCGGCAGACCTGCCTGGCCAGTGCGGCCAATGCGGCCTGTCTGGTCCTGCCCGGGCTCGGATGCGCGCGACGCCAACCTGGTCTCCTCAACGAATCGCAAAATTAGTGCTAACTGATGTGCTGAATGAATATAAAAATATGAAAACGCTCCCGCACGCGTAGTGGCGTGGGGAGCGTTTAAGTATACCGCTTTAACTGCGGCAGCAAACTTACTGCAGGCGCTTCTGCGCCTTCTTTGCGGACTTCTTGGCCTCCTTGGAAGCCTTGGCTGCGCGCTTGCGCAGTTCCTTGCGCTGCTTGCGAGTGTCCTTCTTGAGATCCTTGCCCAGGTCCTCGGCGTAGTCGCGCGCGTCCTCAGCGAGCTCGGTAGCCTTGGCAATCCAGTCGTCCTTGTTGTCCTCGACGTAGCTCTTAGCGGTGTCGAAGGCGTCGGTGAGCTGCTCGCGCCAGCCGTCCTTGTTGTCCTCGACGTATTCACGAGCGCCATCGGTGGCCTCAGAAGCGCGGTCGCGGAGCAGGCCGGCCTTTTCGCGGACGTTCTCGCCGGCGGAAGCGAAGGCTGCGCTGATTTCCTCAGTGCGCTGCTCGGTTTCAGACTTGGTCGGCAGGGCAGCCTGAACCTTCTTGTTCAGCTGCTTGCCTGCCTTCTCAGCGCGCCAAGCGACACCCGGCTTGCCGTCGGTGTCAGCAGTAGCCAGGAAGAGGCCGCCCAGCAAACCGATGTCGGTCAGGAAACCAGTGCGGCGAGCCGCCTTCTCCTTCGAATCCTGGGTTTCCCAGAATGCGTGGCGAGCGAGCATCGTCGGAACTTGTGCAGCGACCAGAGCGGTGGCGGACAGGCGTGGGGCCTTACCCAGAGCGTAGAGGGAACCCGCAGCAACCTTGGTGCCAGCGACGACCTGGACAACCAGCTTCTCGCTATTTGGCACGTACTTGTTGTACTGGTTCGGGGTTACGGAGCGGACGCGGGCAATCAGGTCGCGTGCGCCCTCTTCATGATCCTTCTGGTTCATCAGCGTGTCGACACCGTCGGCAACGAAAACCGAGGCCAGCATTGGTCGGGCAAACTTGCGAATCATCTAAATTCCATCTCCTTTGTCGTCCAGGTGAAACCGTGTTTTTGGCCATCTGGTCGCTGTAATTCACTATTAATCCTACGCAGCCCTGCCTATTTATGTCGCGGGAATGACAAGTTTTTCAGAAGCTGCGGCACCATCCAGCACTGCCAACGACGCTCATCCAGCACTGCCAACGACGCTCATCCAGCGCTACCAACCGCGCTGGCGCCAGTTCTCCACCTCGGGGCTCTCGACACCAACAGTGGTGTCCTTGCCGTGGCCGGGGTGAATCACCGAGTCGGCGGGGTAGACGTGGAAGACGCGGCTCTCGACATCGTCGATAAGCTGCGTGAAATCCTCGGGCGAGTACGTTTTGCCGACACCGCCTGGGAAGATGCTGTCACCGACGAAGAGGTGGTGTGACGGGGTGTCGTCGGAAAGCGCGCCGGCTTCTTTGGCGGACAGGTCGAGGCAGAGACCGCCTTTGGTGTGTCCGCGCAGGATGAACGTGGGCAGCGTGATGTCCTCGCCGAACGTGATGGTCTCGCCGCCGTCGAGCTGCTGGTCGGCGGGCTTGGGAATGTCGGCAGCGTCGAGGCTGGACGTGATGTGGCGGGCCGGGAATGACTGCAGGAGCTCGCCGAGCGCCTGAACGTGATCGCCGTGGGAGTGCGTGGTGACAATCGTGCGGACCTGCGCGCCGACGTGCTCAACCAGGCGGATTAGGTGGTCGGCGTCGGTGGCGGCGTCGATAAGTAGGGAATTGTCGGGCTCGCGGGAGTCGACCAAAAGGTAGACGTTGTTGTCCATCGGTCCGACGGAGGTCTTATAAATCGTGACATTGCCGTAGTCAATGCGCTCAACGCCGCGCGTGCTCGGCGAGTTGGAGTAGGGGCTGATTGTAATGTCGTCGTTCATGCGCCCCAGGGTAATGAGGTGTCTGTCGGCGCGCTAGGAACGCAACGTAACCGCGAATCTCTGAACACATGTGCGAAAAATTGGTTGTGGACTGTAGACTAGTCGGCAGTGAATCGTCGACGAATTGAGGTTTCCCACTGTGGCTGAACGTCTAGTGGTCAGAGGCGCCCGCGAGCATAACCTGCAGGGTGTTGACATCGATTTGCCCAGAGACAAGATGGTGGTTTTCACCGGTCTGTCCGGGTCGGGTAAATCGTCACTGGCATTTGACACAATTTTCGCCGAGGGCCAGCGCCGTTACGTGGAGTCGCTGAGCTCCTATGCGCGCATGTTCCTGGGGCAGATGGAAAAGCCCGATGTAGAGATGATTGAGGGGCTCTCGCCGGCGGTGTCAATCGACCAGAAGTCGACGAACCGCAACCCTCGCTCGACCGTCGGAACCATCACTGAAGTGTATGACTACCTGCGTCTGCTCTACGCGCGCACCGGTACTCCGCACTGTCCGACCTGTGGGGAAGTGATCTCCTCACAGACTCCACAGCAGATCGTCGATCAGGTCATGGAGATGCCGGAGGGCACCAAATTCCAGGTCCTCGCACCCGTCGTGCGCACGCGCAAGGGTGAATTCGTCGACCTGTTTGAACGCCTCGCATCCGAGGGCTACGCGCGTGTCATCGTCGATGGTGAAATGCACCGTCTAACGGATCCGCCGAAGCTGAAGAAGCAGGTCAAGCATGACATTGACGTGGTCATTGACCGTCTCCAGGTGAAGGAGTCGCAGCAGCGCAGGCTCACCGATTCCGTCGAAACGGCGCTTCTGCTTGCCGACGGCGTCGTGGTCATCGACGCCGTCGGGCTAGAGGCGGACGACCCGCGTCGAACCCAGCGGTTCTCGGAGAAGATGGCCTGCCCGAATGGGCACCGTATTGCTATCGATGAGTTGGAGCCACGGTCGTTTTCCTTTAACTCGCCGTATGGTGCGTGCCCGGAGTGTGACGGTATCGGTACCAAGCTGGAGGTGGACACGGACCTGGTGATTCCAGATCCGTCGCTGCCGACGATTGAGGCGATTGCGCCGTGGCGGCAGACGCTGAACAAGAAGTACTTTGAAAAGCTGGTTGAAGGCCTCGCCACCGAGATGAGCTTCGACCCGACCACGCCTTTCGAAGACCTCACAGCGCCGCAGCGCAAGGCCCTGCTGCATGGTTCCAGCCACAAGGTCACGGTGCGTTACCGCAATCGCTACGGCCGTACTCGCCAGTACACCGCACCTTTCGAAGGCGTGATGCCGTACCTGCACCGCAAGCTGTCACAGGCGGAGAGCGACTCTCAGAAGGAGCGTTTCCAGGGGTACATGCGTGAGGTGCCGTGCCCGGCATGTAGCGGTACTCGTTTGCGTCCGGAGATTCTTTCGGTGACGTTGGATTCGGCGGAGTTCGGGCAGAAGAATATTGCCGAGCTGACAGAGCTATCGGTTCACGATGGCTCGGCATTCCTGAATTCGCTGACTCTGGGCAAGCGCGAGGAAATGATTGCCGGGCGTGTTCTGCGTGAGGTGCAGGCTCGTCTGAAATTCCTGCTTGACGTTGGCCTGGATTATCTGTCCCTGTCTCGTTCGGCAGGCACGCTGTCCGGTGGTGAAGCGCAGCGAATTCGTCTGGCCACACAGATTGGTTCGGGGCTCGCTGGCGTGCTCTACGTCTTGGATGAGCCCTCGATTGGTCTTCACCAGCGTGATAACAACCGTCTAATCAAGACTCTGAAAAACCTGCGCGACCTGGGCAATACCCTGATTGTGGTCGAGCATGATGAGGACACGATTCGCGAGGCCGATTGGCTGGTCGACATTGGGCCAAAGGCCGGTGAATACGGTGGACAAATCGTCTACCAGGGTGAACCGTCTGGCATCGTTGACTGCGAGGAATCACTGACAGGTGCGTATCTCTCGGGTCGTCGGGTATTGGCGGTGCCGGAGAACCGTCGTGCGATTGATAAGTCGCGCATGGTGACGGTCAAGGGCGCTCGCGAAAACAACCTGAAGAAGATTGACGTGAAGTTCCCCCTCGGCGTGTTGACCTGCGTTACGGGTGTTTCCGGGTCCGGCAAGTCCACCTTGGTCAACGAAATCCTGGCCAAGGTGATGAGCAACGAGCTCAACGGTGCTCGTCAGGTGCCGGGTCGACACAGCCGCGTGGAGGGGTTGGATCAGCTGGACAAGCTGGTGCAAGTTGATCAGTCGCCGATTGGTCGCACCCCGCGTTCCAACCCAGCGACGTACACCGGTGTGTTCGACAAGATCCGCAACCTCTTCGCCGAGACGCAAGAGGCCAAGGTTCGTGGCTATAAGCCCGGTCGATTCAGCTTCAACGTCAAGGGCGGCCGCTGTGAGGCGTGTAAGGGCGACGGCACCATCAAGATTGAGATGAACTTCCTGCCGGACGTCTATGTGCCTTGCGAGGTTTGCCACGGCGCGCGCTACAACCGCGAAACGCTGGAGGTTCGTTACAAGGGCAAGACCATCGCTGAGGTTCTGGACATGCCCATCTCCGAGGCAGCGGAGTTCTTCGAGCCGATTCAGTCGATTGCGCGTTATCTCAATACGCTTGTCGACGTCGGCCTGGGCTATGTCCGTCTCGGGCAGGCGGCAACCACGCTCTCGGGTGGTGAGGCTCAGCGCGTGAAGTTGGCCAGTGAGCTGCAGAAGCGCTCCAATGGCCGGACGGTCTACATCTTGGATGAGCCGACCACGGGGCTGCATTTTGAGGACATCCGCAAGCTCATGTTGGTGTTGCAGGGCCTGGTGGACAAGGGCAACACCGTCATTGTCATTGAGCACAATTTGGATGTCATCAAGTCTGCGGATTGGATCATCGACATGGGGCCGGAAGGCGGCTCCGGCGGTGGCACCGTGGTTGTAGAGGGCACGCCGGAGGATGTCGCGAACTGTTCCGGCTCCCACACCGGGCAGTACCTGAAGCCGCTGCTTAAGTAGCTTAGGTAGTCGGCTCGTTTCCGTCGGAAATTCCAGGACCGTCGGTGCGGGTGATGCCTTCCATTCTGTCAGCAGCGGGGTCGGCATCTGCTGCGCCGCTCGCACCGGCAGCGTCGGCAGCAGCGCCGGCAGCGTCAGTATCGCTGGCGGTGCCGTCACGCTCCGGTGCCGCCGGCTCCTCGGCACTCTTCTGCTTCGCCCCGGAGACCGCCATGGCCAGCAGAATCAGACCACAGCCGAGGAACGCCAAGGCGCGGATAACGCCATCGAGCGTTGCCATGTCGTAGAAGATCAGCTTGACGATAGACAGCGCCGCAATCGTCAAACCCGCTGCCAGTCGCGCCGGAATGTGGTGGAACCTCTTCGATAGCACCAGCATGCCGGCAATCGTGGCCCAGAAAATACTCAGCAACATGTGTGCGGCGTTGAAGCTCACGCCAATAGTCGTGAGCAGCACGATAAATGGCATACCCAGTGCAGCCAGGCCAATCAGTGCAAAAGCTGGCGGTAGCTGCGACCTCGCTGCCGTCACGGCCAGGCCGACATCGGCGCACAGCAGGAACAACAGCGAAAGCGTTTCTGCCCACGTTGCCGAGTAATCAGCTGCGGCACCGGCATTCAACGCTGCGGGCAGGATGTAGAGGTGTACTACCGTTGCGCCGAGCAGCCAGGTCAGTGCCGCAATCTTTGTATATGGTGCCACGGCATCCTGGGTTGGTTCAGGAGCCTGTAGTCGTGCGCCAATCGCGCCGTGCTTCGGTGCTGTGGCCAGCGCCCAGACAAAGAGCGCGGCACCGATGGAGATTGGGATGAGACCCCAAGTGTGGGTTCCAGTATCGGCTCCTGAGCTCCTTTCCGGGCCTGCCACCGCGAGCGCTAGCCAGGGCAGAATTGCCGTGGCCAAGGCCATTGGGGCGAGATAGCGGAAGATGGCACGGTTCCAAAGGAATACTGCAGCAATTGCGATGAACAGCACGAATCCGCCGTAGAACAGCAGCCAGAGGCTGGAGGCGGACTGTGTGGCGTTGACCATTGGGACTGCAGCTACAACCGGAGTCGAGAAGGCAACTACTGACGTGATGGTGACCAGATCGTCTTCCCAGGTGCTGGTTTCCGAAGGCTCGTCGTCAAGCTCGGGAGTGAGTTGGCGAGCCATCGCCAGCGGGCCGAACTGGGCAAACACGAAAAGGGCAATGGTGAGTGCGGCGATTGCGGGCATCACCAGTGCATTGTTGGTCGTGATTACGCCGATGAGAACGTTTGCGCCGAGCAGGAATGCGACTACGTACTTCCGGAAGGGGACGTTCAGGGGGCAGACGATAGCGGCGATGACCATCAGTTGAAGGGTGATTTGCGCGAGCGAGGAGCTCAGCGGGCGGGCGTGGAAGTCGAGGCCGATCGTCGCCCACAGCATTAATCCGGTGTTGATTGTGATTGTCCACGCCGCGGTTGCACTCGACTTCGTCCACCGCGCGCCGTATAGACCGACTGCAGCGAAAGGCAACATGATGACCAGCGTCGCCGCCACCGGAATCCAGTCGAGGAGGTAGGACATCGACATCGTTGTCAGGTGCGCAGCGGCTAGTGATGTCGCAATCAACGCCGTCACGCCAGCAGGCGGTGCTTGACGACGGTGCGCTCGCACAGCCGCGATCGCGAGCACGGCGGCCAACAAGTAAGCCAGGACCACACGACCGGCCGGTCCAATCAGGCCGGATTGGATTGCGACCGCGACGAAAAACGCGATACCGGCAGCGGTGATGAGACCACCGAAGATGGCGATGATTCTGATGATTGACTTCTCGTTGCGCCACCAGGGCTCGCGAGGTTCGCGCGATGCCTCTGGCAGCTTCGGTGGCGGGGTGGAGTCTGTGGGAGAAGACTGTGGCGACTTTGAATCCCGCCGCCATTGGTGGGCAGAGGGGAATCCGAACATCGGCTGCGCAGCTGCGTCGCTCTGTGGCAGGGGAGCTGGTTGATTCCGCCAGTCCGCTTGTGTTGGCGGTGGTGGCACCTGCATCTGCTGAGGCTGCTGGGGATACTGCGGTGTGGTCAGTGCCTGCTCAGCCTGCGATTCCCAACGGGGAGGAGGTGCCTGGTCTAGTGATGGAGTAGACGCTGGCGGTGGTTGCGGGCTGTGTTGATGTGCCCCTTGGGGTGCAGCATGGGGCGGCGCTTGAGGTGCTGGCGCAGATTCCGCTCCCGTAGTGTGAGGCGCGTGCGGTCCAGTCGGCGCTTGCCCGCTTTCCTGAGAAAGGCGCACCTGCCAAGTACGGGTGAGCTGAGCCAGCCGAAGCGAGCTAGCCTCGAGATCTGCCAGAGCATGGGAAAGCTCTGAGACGGAGTCGCCGGTCAGGACAAAATCGCCGGTCGGTGGCTTGCCGTATCGGGCGGAATGCTGATTAGGATTGGTGTTCTCGGCTTTAGGGCCAAAGCCGTTGGAGCCAGTATTCATGGTGACGACTTTAATCGTGTTTGGCCTAAAAACTATGGAGAGAATCTACCAATCTGATTACAATTCGGATTGCACTTTTTTTGACGCTTGGTATCGCGTCGGGTACCGATGGTGAATAACCCGGAGTGAGAGCCGGTTTTGGTATGCGAGAACAGCTGTGTTAACATCTCGTCTACGACCGCCAGAATGCGATGCTTGCTGCCTTCGGGGAGCATTTAGTTGCATTCGGCAGCGAAGAGGATTTAAGTCCCACCCTAGGTGCGCCAAAGAATTACGGTAGCGCCGGGGTCCACCCTAATCGGTGATGTCACATCGCACGATTGGAAGGCGTCCTTATACAGTGTGTAGTAATCCGCTGTGGACGCGTGGCTTTTCTTCCTTTCCCGCTTGCTATCGCGGTTTGAAACGAAGATTGTTCAGGTTCAACCTAGGAGGCCACATCAGCGCTGAAGCTCGTATTAACGAGGATATTCGAGTACCGGAAGTCCGCCTTGTAGGACCGAATGGTGAGCAGGTGGGCGTTGTCCGCACCGGTGACGCACTCAAGCTCGCTTACGAAGCAGACCTTGACCTGGTTGAGGTTGCTCCGCGAGCAAAGCCGCCGGTCGCCAAGATTATGGACTACGGCAAGTTCAAGTACGAACAAGCCCAGAAGGCACGCGAGGCTCGAAAGAACCAGCAGCAGACTGTGGTCAAGGAGCAGAAGTTCCGTCCGAAGATTGATGACCACGACTACGAAACCAAGAAGAACAACGTTGTTCGTTTCTTGGAGAAGGGTTCGAAGGTCAAGGTCACGATTATGTTCCGTGGCCGTGAACAGTCTCGTCCAGAACTGGGATTCCGCCTGTTGGAGCGTCTGGCCGCCGATGTCGAAGAGTACGGCATTGTCGAGTCTCGCCCGAAGCAGGACGGTCGCAACATGACTATGGTCCTGGGGCCGGTTCGGAATAAGGGTAAGAAGTAACCGACCTGACCAGAAATGGTTGTAAACGAGATTTTTGCGCCACGAGCGTCAAAGATCGGTAGGGGAGAGTTTTAACATGAAGCAGAAGACCCACAAGGGCACCGCAAAGCGCATCAAGGTTACCGGTTCCGGCAAGCTGCGCCGCGAGCAGGCTAACCGCCGCCACCTCCTGGAGGGCAAGCCGTCCACTCGTACCCGTCGCCTGAAGGGCACCACGGACGTTGCTAAGTCGGACGTCAAGCGCGTCAAGCGTCTGCTGGGCAAGGCTTAGTTTTTCAAGCCTCGTCCCAGGGCAATCGCCCTCTTAATTTCACTAGTTCTTAAAGACAACGAAAAGGAAGTATCACCGTGGCACGTGTGAAGCGGTCTGTTAACGCTAAGAAGAAGCGTCGCGAAGTTCTCGATTCCGCAAAGGGCTACCGTGGTCAGCGCTCCCGCCTGTACCGCAAGGCCAAGGAGCAGATGCTCCACTCCAAGACCTACGAGTTCCGCGATCGCCGCCACCGTAAGGGTCAGTTCCGTCGTCTGTGGATTCAGCGTATCAACGCTGCTGCCCGCGCTAACGACATCACCTACAACCGCTTCGTCCAGGGTCTGAACCTGGCTGGCGTTGAGGTTGACCGTAAGAACCTGGCTGAGATGGCTGTCAACGACCCACAGGCATTCGCTGCTCTGGTCAAGGTCGCTAAGGACGCTCTGCCGGAGGACGTCAACGCTCCTGCTGCTAAGTAAAGCAGTTACGAGGTAACTCGTACGTAGCGTCGGCAAGCGCCTGCGACTGGCAGTGTGCCTGCCAACATCTTTGAAAAACCACCGTCGATTGGGTTAACGAATAACCTCGGCGGTGGTTTTTCGTATCCGCACTGGCTTGCTGGCGGTTATGAATCCCGAGCCGCATCACTAGGATTAATCACTATGAACTCTGCGCTGTACTTCAACGACGAGCCGTTTACTCCTCGCACTCCGCGAGTCTCGGCGGCTATTCAGCTCCACCGTGCGGCCAAGCGGAAGAAGACCGGTCGCTTCCTCATTGAGGGCTTCAATTCCGTCGATGCAGCTATCCGCGCAGAGGCTGTCGTGGAAATCTTCGTCACCGCTGCCGCCGCCGAGCAGTTCCGCGAGCTGCTCACGGGGTATCTCGAATCGGGGACGCAGCGTAAGTCTGTTTCGCTTATCGACGACTCCGCCGCCCGCTCTTTGAGCGAAACTGTCACCACCACCGGACTCTTCGCCGTCTGCGACACAGGTGCGGTGTCCACTTCGTTGGAAGAGGCGATTGAGGTTGGAAAGCAGTCCGGCTGTTTGGTGATTCCGGTGGAGTGCAATGACCCGGGTAATGTCGGCACGATTGTGCGTATGACTGATGCTCTCGGAGCTGGCGCGGTTATCCTTGCTGGCGATTCGGTCGATCCTTTGAACTCGAAGGCTGTGCGTTCCTCGGCAGGTTCTGTTTTTCATACCCCTGTCGCACGCGAGCGCGATATTGACGTCGTTATGGAGAGAGTTAGGGAAGCGGGCTTTACCGCCCTCGCCACGGCGATGGATGGCGCTCTCACTCTCGGCGTTGATGCGCTTCCCGACGGTCCCGTCGCCTGGCTTTTCGGCAACGAAGCACATGGCCTGTCGGAGGAGATTACGGCCTCGGCGGGGGCAAGTGTGTCCATCCCTATTAAGGGCGAGGCGGAGTCGTTGAACCTCGCCACCGCAGCGGCCATGTGCCTGTGGGAGACGGTCCGGGGTAAGTAGGAAACCTCGATGGTGAGGTGCGTGCACGTGTGCAGTTATCCTCGACTATGATTGTTCCATCACAAGAACTGATAGTCCTATATAGAAGTGGTTGACACGTGAGCGATTCGCCAAATCCTATCGATCTTTCCGAGGACGCCCTCCAGGCGGCTGCGCAGAAGGCCACGGATGCCTTTGATGCTGCCGGCAACCTGGATGAGCTTTCTGCCGCCCGCCGTGAGCACTTGGGGGATGAAGGCTACATTCCGCAGGCTCGCCGCGCGCTGGGCTCCATTCCGAAGGCTGAGCGCAAGGATGCTGGTCGTCGCGTAAATGTTGTTCGCGGAGCCGTCGAAAAGCACTATGCTGAGCGTCTTGCAGTGCTGGAGGAAGAGGAAAACGCGCGTCGCCTGGTCGCGGAGCGTATCGACGTGTCGGTGGACACCACGCAGAGTCAGCGTGGCGGTATGCACCCAATTACCATCCTGTCCGAGCAGATTGGTGACATCTTCGTGGGCATGGGCTGGGAAATCGCCGAGGGCCCAGAGGTCGAAGCCGAGTACTTCAACTTTGACGCGCTGAACTTCCTGCCGGATCACCCGGCTCGTACTCTGCAGGATACTTTCCACATTGCGCCGGAAGGATCCAAGCAGGTGCTGCGTACGCACACCTCGCCGGTCCAGGTTCGCACTCTGCAGTCACGTGACCTGCCGATTTACGTTATCTGCCCGGGCCGTACCTTCCGCACCGATGAGCTCGACGCCACCCACACCCCGGTCTTCCACCAGGTGGAGGGACTCGCTGTGGACAAGGGGCTGACCATGGGGCACCTGCGCGGCACGCTGGATCACATGGCAAAGGCGCTGTTCGGTCCGGAGACCAAGACCCGCATGCGCACCAACTACTTCCCGTTCACTGAACCGTCCGCTGAGGTTGACGTCTGGTTCCCGAATAAAAAGGGTGGCGCTGGCTGGATCGAGTGGGGCGGCTGCGGCATGGTCAACCCGAACGTGCTGCGGGCCTCTGGCATTGACCCGGAGGTGTACTCGGGCTTCGCGTTCGGCATGGGCCTGGAGCGCACCCTGCAGTTCCGCAATGGCCTGACTGACATGCGCGACATGGTCGAAGGCGACGTCCGCTTCACGCAGCCGTTCGGTATCCGCGGCTAATTCACTGACCTACAGATAGGAGTTTTACTTACATGTTCATTCCACAGTCGTGGGTCACTGAAATCGTTCGCGGCCCAGAGAACACCATCAACCCGGACTGGTCCGTTACCCCGGACGAGTTGGATGAGGGCTTTGTCCGCGTTGGTTTTGAAACCGAGGGGCACGAGCCGCTGGAGAAGGTCGAGGGGCCGCTGGTTTTCGGTCGCGTCGACCACATTGAGGAGCTCGAGGGCTTTAAGAAGCCAATTCGCTTCTGTCAGGTCAATGTCGGTGATGCCAATGGCACCGGCGAGCTGCAGGAGATCATCTGTGGTGCCCGCAACTTCGAAGAGGGCTCCATTGTTATCGTCGCGCTGCCGGGCTGCGTGCTGCCGGGTGGGTTCGAGATTTCCGCACGGAAGACTTACGGCAAGGTTTCCAACGGCATGCTCTGCTCCGAAGCTGAGCTGGGTATGACCGATTCCTCCGCCGGTATTCTGACGCTGCCGTCGGCCCCAGCTGAGCTGGGTTCGTGCGCCAAGGAATTCATCGGTCTCGATGACGAGAAGTTCGAGGTCAACATCACCCCGGACCGCGGTTACGCGCTGTCGGCCCGCGGTCTGGGCCGCGAGATCTGCTCCGCCTTCAACCTCGACTTCGCCGATCCAGCCAAGGTCAACGAGCTGCCGGTCGAAGGTGAGGTCCTGAACGTCACTATCGACGAGGACACCGACACCCGCCGCTTTGGTCTGCGCCGAGTCACCGGCATCGACCCGAACGCCGAGACCCCGTGGTGGATGCGTCGCCGCCTGCTGCTGGCTGGTCAGCGTCCGGTCAACGTGGCCACGGACGTCACCAACTATGTGATGCTACTGCTCGGTCAGCCGATGCACGCTTTCGACGGTTCCAAGATCGCTGGTGGCCTGCACATCCGCAACGCTAAGGCCGGCGAGACTCTGACCACTCTCGACCACGTGGACCGCAAGCTCGACACGGCAGACGTTGTCATCTGCGACGACAATGGTATTCAGTCGCTGGCCGGCATCATGGGTGGTCTCACCTCCGAGATCGCCGACGACACCACCGATGTGGTCTTCGAGGCCGCCAACTGGTCGCCGCTGCATGTCTTCCGCAGTGGTCGCCGCCACAAGCTGAGCTCCGAGGCTTCACGACGTTTCGAGCGCGGCGTGGACACCGCTCTGGTCGAGCCGGCTCTGGATCTGGCCTGCCAGCTGCTCGCTGACATCGCCGGCGGCACTATCGACACTGGTCGCACCCTGCTCGGTGAGGTTGCCACCATGCCGACTATTGACTTTGCCGTCAACCGCGCCAGCGAAGTTGCGGGCGTTGATTACCCGCGTGAGACCGTCATTGGACGCCTGCGCGAGGTCGGCTGCGAGGTCGTCGACAACGGTGACCGCCTGGCTGTCACTCCGCCGACCTGGCGCTCGGACCTGACCATGTCCGCTGACCTGGTTGAGGAAATCCTGCGACTGGAGGGCCTGGAAGACATTCCGGTTATCCTCCCAATCGCCCCGGCCGGTCGCGGTCTGACCGAGCGTCAGCTGCGTCGCCGCTTCGTCGGCCACGCGCTGGCTCACAATGGCTACCTGGAGATTCTGCCGACACCGTTCATTGCCAACGATGTCTTCGACGTCTGGGGCCTGGACGCTGATGACCCGCGTCGTAACACCGTCAAGGTCATCAACCCGTTGGAGTCCGACCACGCTCAGCTGGGCACGACTCTGCTGCCGTCCATGCTTGAATCGCTGAAGCGCAATGTTGCTCGCGGCCAGGTCGACCTATCGCTCTACGGTGTGGAGCAGGTATCCATCGAGCGCGGTAACGGTGTCTCGCCGATGCCGTCTACCGCGGGTCTGCCGAGCGAGGCCGAGCGCGCCGAGCTGCTGGAGTCGCTGCCGGAGCAGCCGCTGCACGTCGCCACTGTCGCCTGCGGTCGTATCCGCCTGGATAGCCCGTGGGGTGACGAGGCCGCGTACACCGTCGCCGACGCCATCGAAGCCGCGCGCATTGTTGCCCGCGCTGCCAACGTCGAGCTGGAGATCCGTAACGCTGAGGTGCTGCCGTGGCACCCGGGCCGCTGCGCTGAGCTGCTTGTCGACGGCGAGGTCGTCGGCCACGCCGGTGAGCTGCACCCGAAGGTGTGCAAGGACGCTGGTCTGCCGGAGCGCACCTGCGCGATGGAGATTAATCTCGATGCACTGCCAGTGACGGAGCACCTGCCGGCGCCGGTACTCAGCCCGTTCCCGGCTGTCCACCAGGACGTCGCGCTTGTTGTCAGCGATGAGGTCTCCGCCGCAGAGGTGGAGAAGACTCTGGTGGAAGGTGCCGGTGAGCTCCTCGAATCCATTCGTATCTTCGATGTTTACCGTTCCGAGCAGATGGGCGAAGGCGTTCGCTCACTGGCGTACTCCCTGCGTTTCCGCGCGCCGGACCGTACGCTGAAGGAAGAGGAAGCTTCCGCAGCTCGCGAGGCGGCCATTGAGCTGGCCACTACCCGTCACGGCGCTCAGCTGCGCGGCTAAAAGGGGAGACCCCGGGGAGAGATACCCATGATTGGCAACTTGCGGCACCGCGACAACAGGCTGGATAGCGCAGAGGTGCGAGAGCAGCGCGTTGGGGCGTGCGCGGTGAGCAGCGCGAAGTCTGCGGCGACTGTGGCGGCAGCTGCTGTCACGGCAGGTCTGTTGCTCACCGGCGTGCCGAGTGCGGCTGCGCTGGTTGGCGGGGAGGCTGCTGCGCCTAGTGTGGCGGCGGACTCCGTGGTGTCAATCATGGTCCAGACCAGTCCCCATACCGGAAACTTTTGCACGGGAACTGCAATCGCCCCGCAGTGGGTAATGACCGCAGCCCACTGCGTGCGTGATGTCCCGCAGCAGGTTGGGGAAGTCGAGGTCGGTTTCGGTCCGGATGCCCGGCGTGTACCGATTGATCGCTGGGAGATTGCACCCACCGGTGACGTAGCGCTTGTTCACCTTGCGGGCGACGCAGCTCTTCCGGAGTATCCCGCAATGGAACGTCGTCAAGCGTTTTCGGAGCAAGAAACGGCAGGCACGGTCTATGGGCGATCGCTGCTCGGCGATGTTGCGGACGGCACGCTGCCGTCGGCGACCGTCACCGCTTCGATGTGTCCGGTGAAGTATCAACAATGCGTGCGGGAAGACTCCGTGTTGGCGCGCATGGAGCGCCCCGCGGCGTTGCAGGTGGGCGATTCGGGCGGACCGCTTTTTATCGACGGCCAGCTAGCGGCGGTGTTCTCGGGCGCGGTGGCTTTTGATGGCAGCGTGGCACCGGAGGAGTCGGGTTACTATCTCTACACCACGACGTCATCGGTGGCGCAGTGGGCAGATGGCGTGATGAGTCAGGTGCCAAGCGTCGTAGTTGAATAGTCCGGCGTTGAGTAATCCGGCGCGCTGATTGAATGGCCGGCTCGGCGAACCAGATGTATGTACCGACGACGGCGTTATATTCATAATTCACTCACGTCACATCGATAGAATTCCAGCACTTTGGCAACGAATTCTATGAATATCTTGCAACGCAGTGAATAAAAGTGTTGAATGTTTGGCATGAGTATTTCCGTTGCCATTGCTGGTGCGACCGGTTACGCAGGAGGAGAGATCCTCCGCCTCCTGTTGTCGCACCCGGCGTATCTTTCCGGCGAACTGACCATCGGCGCACTAACGGGAGCATCCAACGCGGGTGCTCGTGTGGGCGATATTATGCCTCATGTGGCACCTTTGGCTGACCGCCGTATTGAGCCGACTAATGGTGACACACTCGCTGGGCATGACGTGGTGTTCCTCGGTCTGCCCCACGGTCATTCGGCTGCGATTGCAGAGCAGTTGGGCGATGACACGGTGATTATTGACTGCGGCGCGGATTTCCGCCTGCAGGATGCCGACGAGTGGGAGCACTACTACGGCTCGGAGCACGCCGGTACCTGGACTTACGGTATTCCGGAGCTGCCGGGCAACAGGGAAGTAGTGGCTGCTTCCAAGCGTATTGCTGTGCCGGGTTGTTTCCCCACTGGCGGGACTATTACGGCACTGCCGGCAGTTGCAAAGGGCCTGGTCGAGCCGGATCTGTCCGTTGTTTCTATCACCGGTACCTCTGGTGCGGGCAAGAAGGCAGCTGTGCCCCTGCTCGGGTCCGAGGTCATGGGCAATCTCCGCGCCTACAACACTGCGGGCAAGCACCGCCACACCGCAGAGTTCCTACAAAACCTCAAGCCGTACGCAGAGGCTCTCACCGTCAGCTTCACGCCGGTGCTCGCTCCGACGTCGCGCGGCATTCTCACCACCATCACCGCTCCGCTTGTCGACGGGGTGACGGAGGCAACCGCACGGGAGGCCTACCTCGAGTTCTACAAGGGTGAGCCGTTTGTGCAGGTGTTGGCCGAAGGGCTGCAGCCGCAGACGCAGTCGGTAATTGGCTCTAACTTGGTTCAGATTCAGGTTGAGGTAGATGAACGCGCCAAGCGTCTGGTGCTGACCTCGGCGATTGACAATCTGACAAAGGGCACCGGTGGTGCCGCAGTTCAGTGCATGAATTTGGTTACTGGACAGAATGAAACTGCAGGACTTCCATTGGTAGGAGTTGCCCCATGATGAAGGAAGAAAAAGAAGGTCTCGTCAACGTCGCTGGTGACGAAGGCGGCGTATGTGCACCTCAGGGGTTCGTGGCCAGTGGTGTCATTGCAGGCATCAAGGTCAGCGGAAACCCGGACATGGCGCTCATCGTAAACCAGGGGCCGGAGAAGACTGCCGCGGCTGTCTTTACTACCAACCGTGTCCAGGCTGCGCCGGTGACGGTATCCAAGAAGCACATCGCTGACGGCAAGCTGTCCGCTGTGGTGCTGAACTCGGGCAATGCCAACGCCTGCAATGGTCAGCCGGGTATTTCCGACGCCCTCGAAGTCTGCCAGAAGGTCGCAGATGAGCTCGGCGTCGATGTTACCGAGATTGGTACCTGCTCCACCGGCTTGATTGGTGACCGGCTGCCGATGGACATTGTTCTGGCAGGTGTGCCGAAGCTTTGTGAGAATCTGGGCAGCGATGCCGCCGCAGGTACGGCTGCAGCAGAAGCCATCTTGACCACTGACTTGGTGGCAAAGCAGGCCGTTGCGCATGGTGACGGATTCACTGTCGGCGCTATGGGCAAGGGTGTTGGCATGATTAGCCCGTCGATGGCCACGATGCTCGGTGTGATTACGACGGATGCGTCGGTAAGCGCAGAAATGGCGCACGAGGCTATTGCCAAGGCGAGCGAGGTTACGTTTAACCGCCTAGATATTGATGGCTCCACATCCACCAATGACACCGTCATCATCTTGGCTAACGGCGCCTCTGGTGTGAAGCCCTCGCAGGAGGAGCTCGACCAGGCAGTGCTCAGTGTGTGTGATTCCATCGCACGCCAGATGCAGTCGGACGCCGAAGGTGTGACCAAGCGTGTGTCCGTGACCGTGCGTGGCACCGGTGGCGCGGAAGATGCCCTGGTAGCTGCTCGAATCATCGGCCGCGACAACCTCTTCAAGTGTGCGATGTTCGGTTCGGACCCGAACTGGGGTCGTGTGCTGGCGGCTGTCGGCACTGCACCGGTGGATATGGATCCGGAGCACATCACTGTTTCCTTCAACGGTCATGTAGTCTGTCGCGATACCGGTGGCACGCCTGATGCTCGTGAAGTGGATCTCTCCGGCAAGGACATTGCCGTGGAGGTTGACCTCGGTACTGGTAATCCGGAAGAGGCCACGATTCGTACGACTGACCTTTCCCACGACTACGTTCACATCAACTCGGCATATTCGTCGTAAAGGTTTTGAGGAGACTCTGCAATGGTTCACCAGTTGACCGAAGGGCTGTCCTTCGAACAGCGGGCACATGTGCTGGCGGAAGCACTGCCGTGGCTGCAGCACCACCGCGACAAGATTGTGGTGGTCAAGTACGGCGGTAACGCGATGACCGACCTGAAACTGAAGAAGGCCTTCGCGCAGGACATGGTTTTTCTGCGCACCGTGGGGGTGAAGCCGGTGGTTGTCCACGGTGGCGGCCCCCAAATTTCGTCGATGCTCAAGCGCCTGGGGCTGGAAGGAGAGTTCCGAGGCGGTTTCCGCGTCACGACTCCGGAGGTCATGGAAATTGTCCGCATGGTGCTCTTCGGGCAGGTCGGCCGCGAACTGGTGAACCTCATCAACGCCTACGGCCCCTATGCAGTGGGTACCTCTGGTGAGGACGGTGGCCTGTTCACTGGTACTCGACGCACGGTAAATGTCGGTGGCAAGGAGACAGATATCGGGCTGGTTGGCAATATCACCGAGGTGCACTCGGAAACGCTGTTGGACCTGATTGATGCAGGACGTATCCCGGTGGTCTCCACGATTGCGCCGTCCGCTGACGGCAAAGAGGTTTACAACATCAACGCCGACACGGCAGCAGGTGCACTGGCATCGGCAATTAACGCGAACCGTTTGGTGATTCTGACTAATGTCGAGGGTCTCTACACGGATTGGCCGAACCGCGATTCGCTGGTGTCAAGGATTTCCACTTCTCATCTGCGAGAAATCCTTCCGACGCTGGATTCCGGAATGATTCCGAAGATGGAGTCCTGCCTGAACGCAGTGGATCAGGGAGTGCCTGCGGCCCACGTTATCGACGGCCGCCAGCCGCACTCGGTGCTGCTGGAGCTGATGACTTCCGGCGGTATCGGCACAATGGTAGAGCCCGGATAAGGCAGAAAAGACGGACAAGAATTTACCGACATACATGTTAGGCAGGTCGAAAGACGACATGAGCGACTTCAAGCAGCAGTGGCAACACACGATGATGAACAATTACGGCACGCCGCGCATTGAGCTTGTGCAGGGTAAGGGCGCTATTGTCACGGATTCCGAGGGCAAGGAATACCTGGACCTGCTCGCCGGTATTGCAGTCAACGCGTTGGGGCACGCACATCCGGCAATCGTGGAAGCTGTGTCCAAGCAGATTTCCACGATGGGGCACGTGTCCAACATTTTCGCCTCTGAGCCGCCGCTGGCACTGGGCGAGAAGCTCATCGAGCTGACTGGCTGGGACACTGATGACACCCGGATTATGTTCTGCAACTCCGGCACCGAGGCCAATGAGGCCGCGTTCAAGCTGGCACGTTTGACGGGACGCAACCGCATTATCGCGACCCACCACGGGTTCCATGGCCGCACCATGGGCGCACTTGCCATGACCGGTCAGCCGGACAAGCGCACCCCGTTCGAACCGATGCCGGGTGGAGTCGAGTTCGTGCCGTACGGTGACATTGACTTCCTCACCAAGACCATCGAATCCGATCCGTTGGGTGTCGCTGCGGTGATTCTGGAACCAATTCAGGGTGAGACCGGTGTGGTCGCACCGCCAGAGGGATACCTCGCTGCCGTCCGCGAACTGACCAAGCGCTTCGACGTTCTCATGATTGTCGACGAAGTACAGACCGGCATCGGCCGTACCGGCCAGTGGTTTGCCCACCAGCACGATGGCATCGTGCCGGATGTCATGACCCTGGCGAAGGGGCTCGGCGGCGGCCTGCCGCTGGGTGCTGTCATCGCCAACGGCCGCGCAGCGGAACTGTTTACTCCTGGTGCGCACGGCACCACCTTTGGTGGCAATCCGGTCTGTGCCGCTGCCGGCCTGGCCGTCATCGAGACGCTGGAAGAAGAAAAGCTGCTCAATCGAGTCACCGAGAAGGGCAAGGTCCTGGCTCGCAAGCTCGCGTCGTTAAGCCATGTCGATCACGTGCGTGGTCGCGGCTTCATGCTTGGACTGGTGCTGCGCGAGAACCTGGCGAAGGAAGCGGTTAACGCCGGTTATGAACGTGGTGTCATTCTGAACGCTCCGCAGGCGAATGTGCTGCGTATTGTGCCGCCGTTGAACCTCAGCGATGAGGAAGTCAACCGCGCCGTCGAGTTGATTGATGCCTGCCTGAACGACGCCGTTGAGGCTGTCGCCAACAAAGGAAGGAATTAGAAACTGATGCTCCGTCATTTTCTCGCCGATGATGACCTGACTCCACAGGAGCAGGCTGAGGTGCTGCAGTTGGCTGCAGAGCTGAAGGTAGCGCCGTACTCCCGACGTCCGTTTGAGGGGCCACAGTCGGTTGCGGTGCTGTTCGACAAGACGTCGACTCGTACCCGTTTCTCCTTCGACGCTGGTATTGCGGCTCTGGGCGGCAACGCGATTGTGGTCGAAACCGGAAACTCCCAGATGGGCAAGGGCGAAACCTACCAGGACACCGCTGCTGTGCTCAGCCGCTTTGTCTCGGCAATTGTCTGGCGCACCTACGCACAGTCAGGGCTGGAGGCCATGTCTGAGACCGCGACGGTGCCGATTGTCAATGCGCTTTCCGACGAGTTCCACCCGTGCCAGATTCTCGCTGACCTGCAGACCATCATCGAGCACAAGTGCCCGGAGGAAGGCCAGGCGGGACTGCGTGGCAAGAAGGCTGTGTACTTCGGCGATGGTGCCAACAACATGGCCAACTCCTACCTCGTGGGCTTCGCCACCGCAGGTCTGGACGTCACCATCTGTGCACCGGAGGACTTCCAGCCGGAGCAGGTCTACGTCGACCGCGCCAAGAAGGTCGCGGAGCAGACCGGTGCGGCCGTGTCCGTGACCGCGGACGTCGATGAGGCCATTGCCGGTGCCGACGTTGTCATCACCGATACCTGGGTCAGCATGGGGCAGGAGAACGACGGCCTGGATCGGCGTACTCCGTTCCTGCCGTACCAGGTCAACGCTGAGCTGATGGCCAAGGCAAATGAGGATGCCATCTTCCTGCACTGCCTGCCGGCATACCGTGGCAACGAAGTTACTGCCGAGGTCATCGATGGCCCGCAGTCGGTAGTCTTCGACGAGGCGGAAAACCGCATGCACGCTCAGAAGGCGTTGCTGACCTGGCTGGTGGAGAGGCAGTAAGGTCATGACCGCAGCACAACCAGGATCTCGCACAGCTCGGCAGACGCGCATCGCTGACCTGCTGGCGCAGCATCACGTGTCCAGTCAGGTTCAGCTCGTCGAGCTGCTTGCCGACGAAGGCATTGAGATTGCGCAAGCGACGTTGTCCAGAGACCTCGATGAGCTGGGCGCCCGAAAGATTCGCGATGGAGCCAACGGTTCGCGTTATTCCATCGTCGAAGATGCACTCGCTGTCTCCAGCGGGGCAGTGGCCAGGATGCGGCGCGTTTTAGACGAGCTGCTGGTCTCTATTGATCATTCGGGCACCATCGCGGTTGTGCGTACACCACCGGGAGCCGCACAGTATCTAGCCAGTGTGATTGACCGTGCGGGACTCAAAGAAATCGTTGGCACAATTGCGGGAGATGACACCGTAATGTGCCTGGCTAGAGAACCACTTTCCGGCGCTGACCTAGCCCAGCGTCTAGCCGCCGGAACGAACCAGTAAACTATTCCACGAAATGCTTTAAAGCACCGATTAAAGGAGCGCTTACCCTATGACCAACCGGGTTATTCTTGCTTACTCTGGTGGCCTCGACACCACCGTTGCTATTCCGTACCTCAAGGAAATGACCGACGGCGAGGTCGTCGCAGTTTCCATCGATGTCGGACAGGGCGGCGAGGACATGGAGTCCGTGCGTCAGCGCGCTCTGGACGCCGGCGCTGTCGAAGCTGTCGTTGTCGACGCTAAGGACGAGTTCGCCGAGGAGTACTGCCTGCCGACCATTAAGGCCAATGGTCTCTACATGAAGCAGTACCCGCTGGTTTCTGCACTGTCTCGCCCGCTAATTGTTAAGCACATGGCGAAGGCTGCAGAGGAGTTCGGTGGCACTCACGTCGCACACGGCTGCACCGGTAAGGGCAATGACCAGGTCCGTTTCGAGGTTGGTTTCGCCAACACCGCCCCGGATCTGAAGATTATTGCTCCGGCTCGTGACTTCGCTTGGACCCGTGACAAGGCTATTGCCTTCGCTGAGGAGAAGGGTCTGCCAATTGAGCAGTCCAAGTCCTCTCCGTTCTCCATTGACCAGAACCTCTTCGGTCGTGCCATTGAGACCGGCTACCTGGAGGACCTGTGGAACGCACCGACCAAGGATGTCTACGCGTACACCGAGGATCCGACCCTGAACTTCAGCTCCCCGGACGAGGTCATCATCTCCTTCGAGGATGGTAAGCCGACTGCCATCGACGGCAAGATGGTTTCCGTGCTTGAGGCCATCGAAGAGATGAACCGCCGCGCTGGTGCTCAGGGCATCGGTCGTCTGGACATGGTTGAAGACCGCCTGGTCGGCATTAAGTCCCGCGAGATCTACGAGGCTCCGGGCGCAATTGCCATCATGGCCGCACACGCAGCGCTCGAGGACGTCACCGTTGAGCGTGAGCTGGCTCGTTACAAGCGCCAGGTCGAGGGCGAGTGGGCCAACCTGGTCTACGACGGCCTGTGGTTCTCGCCGCTGAAGCGCGCGCTGGATGCCTTCATCGAGGAGTCCCAGAAGGGCGTTTCCGGTGACATCCGCATGGTCATGCACGCAGGTCACTGCAACGTCAACGGTCGTCGCTCGAACACCTCGCTGTACGACTTCAACCTGGCTACCTACGACGAGGGCGACACCTTCGACCAGACCCTGGCTCGCGGTTTTGTCGAGCTGCACGGCCTGTCCTCGAAGATGGCCGCAAAGCGCGACTTCAAACTGTAAAGATTCTCCAGAGCGACTAGAGCGAAAGGCCTATTGGAAAAGACAATGGTCGAAAAGCACGGTACCAACGAAGGCTCCCTGTGGGGCGGCCGCTTTGCCGGTGGCCCGTCCGAGGCGATGGCCGCATTGAGCAAGTCCACCCATTTTGACTGGGTGCTCGCGCCTTACGACGTTCTTGCGTCCAAGGCTCACGCCCGAGTTCTGCATGCCCGTGGGCTGCTCAGCGATGCCGACTTTGACACCATGATCGAAGGCCTTGATCAGCTCGGTCGCGACGTTGCCTCCGGCGAATTTGGTCCGGAGCCGACGGATGAGGACGTCCACGGTGCCATGGAGCGCGGTCTGATTGATCGCGTCGGCCCGGAGGTCGGCGGTCGCCTGCGCGCTGGTCGTTCCCGCAATGACCAGGTGGCAACTCTGTTCCGCATGTGGCTGCGCGATGCCGTGCGCGGCGTCGCACTGGATGTCACTGACCTGGTTGCCGCCCTGGTGGCTCAGTCCAAGGCACATCCGGATGCCATCATGCCGGGCAAGACCCACTCCCAGGCAGCGCAGCCGGTATTGCTGGCCCACCAGTTGCTGGCTCACGCGCATCCGCTGCTGCGCGATCTGGACCGCATCCGCGATCTCGACCGTCGACTGGCTGTGTCCCCGTACGGTTCTGGTGCGCTCGCAGGGTCCTCGCTGCACTTGGATCCGGAAGCCATTGCTGAAGAGCTCGGCTTCGACTCTGCCACGGACAACTCCATTGACGGCACTTCTTCGCGTGACTTCGCCTCTGAGGCGGCATTCGTCTTCGCCCAGATTGCCGTGGACATGTCTCGCCTGGCAGAGGAAATCATCTACTGGGCCACCCCGGAGTACGGTTACGTCACTCTGGCTGATGCCTGGTCGACTGGATCCTCCATCATGCCGCAGAAGAAGAACCCGGACGTGGCAGAGCTGACCCGCGGTAAGACCGGTCGCCTGATCGGTAATCTTGCAGGGCTCATGGCCACGCTGAAGGCTCAGCCGCTGGCCTACAACCGCGACCTCCAGGAGGACAAGGAGCCTCTGGTGGACTCGGTCGAGCAGCTAACCCTACTGCTTCCGGCTTTGACCGGTCTAGTGGCAACGCTGACCTTCCACGAAGACCGTCTGCGCGAGCTCGCTCCGGCTGGCTACACCCTGGCCACGGACTTGGCTGAGTGGCTGGTCCGCGAGGGCGTACCGTTCCGCGACGCTCACGAGGCATCCGGCCAGTGTGTCCGCATCGCAGAGTCCAAGGGCGGTATCGGTCTGGACGAGCTTTCCGACGAGGACCTCGCCGGTGTCCACCCGGCACTGACTCCGAAGGTCCGTGAAGTGCTGACTATCGACGGCGCTGTGGCTTCCCGCGATACTCGCGGCGGCACTGCGGGTGTCCGTGTTGCAGAGCAGCTCGCTCGCGTCGACGAGAAGAACACTGAGCTAAAGCAGTGGGCTGAAAAGCCGGTTCGCGGCTAAAACTGGCAAAGCTGGCAACCTGCTAGCTCAGCTAACGCGGCTAATTAATCGGTGTGCGGTCAATCGACCGCACGCCGATTTTTTACAGCCCGGGGAGAAAGTAGAAAAACCAGCAACCCGACAACTGATGACCCGACAACTGGCAACCTCGGTAACTGGCAACCCGAAAAATTACGGGCTCCACGTGCGAATACGGGCTGCAAATGTGAAACTGTGTAAGTTTATGACACTTTCAGGCCATTTTTCAGGCCATTTTTGTCATAAACGTAGTCAGTAACTCGGATTGACCCGCCGCCGCCAGTCATAAACGTAGTCAGTAACTCGGATCGACCCGCCGCCGTCAGTAACCCAGTAATGCCAGGGTGCCCCTGAAGTGACGCAGATTACTGATTATTTCTATATCTGTTGCCAGGTTTGTCCGGGTCTCTTACCATAATTTCATGGTGGAAAGTACGCGGTCGAGCGGTGGAAATCGCAGCTCACGAGATAAAAATAAAAATCAGAGTGGTAGCAAGAAAGGGTGCATGGGCCCGGGGGCAATTCTTGCAGTCATTTTGATTGTCATCGCGGCTGTTGCAGTCTATGTCGGTCGTGGCGGTAGTATTCCAGGTTTTTCTGGTGGCAGCTCCGGAGGAAACCGTGATTTCTTCGGTGGTGAAAAGACCGTCGTCAAGGCGATTGTTGGCTCTGAGAAAAAGCCCTTCTTCGAAGACAAAGAGGTCCAGAAAGCTCTTGCCTCTCACGGCTATGTGGTGGAAGTAAAGACGGCGGGTTCGCGTCGGATGGCCACGGATGTGGATCTGGATTCCTTCGACTTGGCGTTCCCGTCGTCGGCACCGGCAGCGGAGAAAATTGCCGAGAAGATGAGCGGCGCTGAGCGGTACGACGTCTTCTATACGCCGATGGCGATCGCTACTTTCGACAACATCTTGCAGGCGCTGGAGCGGGAAAATGTTGCTCGTCAACAGGGCAATACGTGGCAGGTAGATATGGCAGCACTGGCCACGATGCAGCACGACAATGTCCGCTGGCGTGACTTCGCGGAGAACGATTATCCGTCGCCACGCACGGTGCAGATGTCCACGACGGACATTCGTTCGTCGAACTCGGCCGCGATGTACTTGTCGCTCATGTCTTGGATTACCAATGAAGGCCGGATTGTGTCCGACAATGGGCAGGTCAATGCGGTCTTGCCAGAGCTCACCCCGCTGTTCACCGGCCAGGGGTACACGGAATCCTCGTCGGCTGCGCCATTCTCGGACTACCTCTCGCAGGGCGTCGGTTCGAAGCCAATGGTGATGGTCTACGAGTCGCAATTCCTGGGGGAGGATGGTGCCCAGAACAGCCGATTGAAGCCGGAAATGCGCTTGGCGTATCCATCGCCGACGATTCTGAGTACTCACGTGGCATTGGGCTTTAACGACAACGGTGCTGCGGTCGCGCGACTTCTCGCTGAAGACCCTGAGCTTCAGAAGCTGGCGGCAAAGCACGGTTACCGATCCAGCCAGCCTGAGGCAATGGAGGAGTTCCAGACGCAGTTGAAGACGGGGCAGGAGGTCTCCACCGATTTTGTGGACTCCATTGACCCGCCGAGTTTCGACATCCTCGAGCAGCTCATTGAGGGTGTTTCCCGCGGATACCAGGGCCCGCCGAGGCCGGAAACGGAAGAGGGGTAAAGCAGAATGTTCATGTACAAGGCACCAACTGCCCTCCGCAAAATGCTTCTTGCCCTCGTCGGTGTGCTCGGCATCTTCACTGTCGCGGCCTGCTCCGACGGTGGCTTGAACCTGTCGCTGGGCTCCGACGATGAGAAGACGAACAAGGTCAATGTCGATTCGGACCTCAAGGGCTCGACTATGCGCATCGCCGGGGCCACGGAGCTTGCAGAGCTCCAGCCGCTGATGCAAAAGGCTTCCGACGACCTCGGCTTTACTATCAACCTCGAGCTTCTCGACGGCACTGTGAAGAACAGCCACGCTCTTGTCGACGGTGACTTCGACAACCAATTTGATGCCACCTGGTTTGCTACCAACCGGTACGTTGATCTTCTCGGCGGGGCTGACAAGCTCGGTGAAGCCAAGAAAGTCGCCACTTCACCGGTAGCATTTGGCATCCATTCGTCCAAGGCGCGGGAACTCGGTTGGGATACCAAGCAGCCGACGTGGGGTGAGATCGCGGAGGCTGCGTCGTCAGGCAAATTGACCTACGGCATGACCAACCCCACGGAATCGAACTCGGGCTTTTCCGGTGTGGTGTCGGTTGCGACCGCGTTCGCCGACACCGGATCGGCGCTGACTACGGGGGATATCAACCGCACCACGCCTGAACTGCAGAAGTTCTTCGAGGGGCAGAAGATGACTTCGGGTTCGTCGGGGTGGCTGCGCGATAAATTCCTGGGCGAGCCGGACTCCGTCGACGCTCTCATCAACTATGAAGCTGTGTTGCAGCAAATGAACAAAGAGGGCGCTGACCTGGAAGTTGTTGTTCCGAGTGACGGCGTCATCAGTGCGGATTACCCGCTGACGCCGCTAGCTCAGCCGGCCAACGACCTCGCCGCGCGGCAGACGGAAGCACTCGGACAGTGGTTGGAAGCCAACTCACAGATTCTCGCCGATCACTTTCTACGTCCGGTCTCCGATGACGCCAACCTGCCGGAAAGCATGACCAACAACGTGATTATCGAGCTGCCTTTCCCGGGCGATCGCACAGTCACGGACCGCCTCATTGAGGCATACGACAATGACCTGCGCGTGCCCGGCGAGTCGGTCTTCGTTCTCGACACCTCCGGCTCAATGTTCGGTGACCGCATCGCGGACTTGCAGGCGACGATGCGCGCCATCGTCGACGGCAGCGCGCGCACCGAGACGGGAAGTGTGGGGTTGCGAAACCGGGAGATCGCGACGATTCTGCCGTTCAGTACGTCCGTCGGCGAGCCCACGACCACGACAATCGACGGTCCGGAATCGCGCGCTCAGCTCACCGCCGCGGTTGATGGACTGCTTGCCGAAGGTGAAACCGCGCTTTACGACGCCCTGATCCAAGCCTTCGACCTTCTCGGCAGCTCGGATAAGAACTCCATCCCGTCCATTGTGGTTCTGACCGATGGTCAGGTGACGTCGGGCAAGAGCTTTGCGGAGTTCCGCGACTTCTACCAGTCCAAGGGCGGGAATCTGCCACCGGTATTCGTCATCCGTTATGGCGAAGCGGACCCGAGAGAAATGCAGGAACTTGCGAACCTGACTGGTGGTAAGGTCTTTGAATCCCGTGAGACCGAGCTTGCTGATGTGTTCAAGGAGATTCGTGGCTACCAGTAAATCCTCCGGCACTTCCTCCGGCGGTGGCTTTCTTAACAGCCCCGCCAACATTGTCGGGCTCGTCCTTGCCATCGCCGTCGTGCTGCTGCACCTGATCGTTGGGCTTGGTTTCCTGTGGCCGGTTGTTGCGATTGCCGCGTGGGGCGCGTCGGTTGCTTTGTTGCCGAGGCAGAGCAAGGGAGCTCAGAAGTCCGTTAGCTCGGCGCCGAAGCCTGCGGTTGCTCAGCGCCGTCCGCTCAATCCGGTTGAGCTGCGCAGGAGCCTCCACCGGACATTGGGAACACTCTTTGAGCAGGAGCCTGGCGAAGAGCTGGGAGAAGCCGCATATGAGCTTGGCGTGACGCTCGAGTCTGTGCTTAGCGAGTGGAAGTATCTCAACAACTATCCCGAGCAGAAAGTGGTCATCGACGGCATCATCGAGGAGTACTTGCCACAGACGGTCAACTCTTACCTCGCAGTCCCGGAGCGCCTGCGTCATAAGGCCGAGGATCCGGCTCGGGAGTCCATCGAGCTGCTGCATTCCGCAGTGCGGAAGATTCAGGATGCCATCGGTCAGGACAACCTGATTGCCTTGGAAGGTCAGCGTGACACCCTGGCAATTCAGTTCGGTAAGGTAGTGGACTATGAGCCTTGATCCGAAACTCCTTGATATCCTCGCTTGCCCGCGTGACAAGGGGCCGCTTGAATACCTCGAAGACGAGCAGGTGCTGGTCAACCCCCGTCTGAAGATCGCCTACCGCATCGACGAAGGTATTCCCGTCATGCTTTCCGACGAAGCTATCGCCTGGGACAAGTAATTGCCTTTCTCGCTTCCCGACGGCTACAGCGTCCTCGACCGCACTGTGCTGTCGGGAGCTCCGATTGAGGCTGCGAAGACGCTGCTCGGCTGCGTAATTGTCATCCCCGCCGAGCATGTTATCGCCACCATCACGGAGGTCGAGGCCTATGGTGGCCCAGTTGACCAGCGCTATCCTGACCCGGCCGCGCACTGCTTCATGGGGCCAACCGCACGCAATCGCGCCATGTTTGGCCCGGCGGGGCATTGGTATATCTACCGCTCCTATGGCATCCACTTTTGCGCCAACATCACCAGCGCTACGGACGGCACGGGCGGGGGAGTATTAGTCCGCTCCGTACGCATTGAGCAGGGCCTGGATGCGGTGCGCCGTCGCCGCGGTGAAAAACCTGCGGTTGCGGGTCTCGGACGTGGTCCGGGCAATGTTGGTCAGGCGCTTGGCCTTGACTTAAATGACTATGGGGCAGATGCGCTGGATCCGTCGTCACGCGTGTTCGTGGCGCAGCCAGAGAGCATCAACCCGGATAAAGACATCCACGCGGGCCCGCGTGTGGGCGTTCGGCGAGCGGCGAATCGGCCTTGGCGGCTGTGGCTTCCGGACGATTCCGTCTCAGCCTATCGGCGCCACAAGAAGGCCGTTGAGGAGTTCTAGGTCACCCTCGCGGTGAACGTCGGCAAGCGAGACGTTACGATAGGGGACGTGACTGAACAGAACATTATCGACGAACTACAGTGGCGTGGCCTGATTAATCAGTCCACCGATGTTGACGCGCTGCGTGAGGCGTGCGAAAACCCCATTACTCTGTATTGCGGTTTTGACCCAACGGGCGATTCGCTGCACGCGGGCCACCTGGTTCCGATGATTATGTTGCGTCGTTTCCAGCTGGCCGGTCACCACCCAATTGCGCTGGCCGGTGGCGCCACGGGCTTCATTGGCGATCCGCGTGATGTCGGTGAGCGTTCGATGCTCAGCCAGGACACTATTGAGCACAACCTGGAGGCCATCAAGGGCCAGCTGCGTCGTTTCATTGACTTTGAGGGCGAGGCCCCGGCGACAATGGTCAATAATGCGGACTGGACTATGAACATGTCCGTCATTGACTTCCTTCGCGATGTCGGCAAGAACTTCTCCCTCAACACCATGCTCGACCGCGACACTGTGAAGCGTCGCCTCGAGTCTGACGGTATCTCCTACACCGAGTTTTCCTACATGCTGCTGCAGTCCAACGACTACGTGCAGCTGCGCCGCAACTACGATTGCGTGCTGCAGATTGGCGGCGGCGATCAGTGGGGCAACATCGTCTCTGGCGTCGATTTGAACAGGCGTATCGACGGTGCCAAGGTGCACGGCCTGACGGTGCCGCTGGTGACCGATGCGCAAGGTCAGAAGTTCGGTAAGTCCACCGGTGGTGGCAAGTTGTGGCTGGATGCTGAGAAGACCTCGCCGTACTCCTGGTACCAGTACTTCCTCAATGCCGGTGACTCGGTTGTTATTGACTACCTGCGTTGGTTCACCTTCCTGACTCAGGAGGAAATTGCGGAGTACGAGGTCGCTGTTGCGGAGCGTCCATTCAAGCGTGAAGCGCAGCGTCGTCTGGCGCAGGAGATGACCAACCTGGTTCACGGCGAAGAGGCCACCAAGGCTGTCGAGTTGGCGGCGCAGGCGCTGTTTGGACGCGCGGAGCTGACCGAGTTGGATGAGGCCACTCTGGCAGGTGCCGTTTCCGAGACCGAGGTTGCGGAGATTGCCGAAGGCGAGCCACGTACTGCTGTTGACCTTCTCGTTGCTGCGGGTCTTGCCAAGTCGAAGGGCGAGGCACGCCGCACCATTAAGGAAGGTGGCGCCTACGCCAATAACCAGCGCATCGAGGACGAAGCGTGGGAGCCGGCTGCCGAGGACATGCTGCATGGCAAGTGGATTGTGCTGCGCCGCGGTAAGAAGAACTTCGCTGGTGTGAAGTTCGTGTAAGCGCTGGTTGGTCTCCGTGTAGGTGCGTTGTTGGCCTCTAGATCAATTGGTGTTTATGCAGCTTGATTCTTTTTAGGTAGCTGGGCTAAGGCTCCGGGCAAGCTAGGAGAATGATGATTTCAGAATCATTGACTCCTGGTCAGTCCGGAGTCTTGGTTGTTTTAGGGGAGCGTAGAAACCGGCGCCAAGGTGGTAGTGATGAGCGAAATCTACCGGCTTTCGTCACGGTGTGGGGACTGTCGGTCCTAATGAATCGTTCTACTCCACAGGCAAAACGCTAGTTCATATCCATCTACCTGGGGTTTTGTGTCTTTGGTGGGGTGTGTGTAATGTATTCGGGGGTCAGCGCGGCCAGGCAGTTTATGTGTTTGGTTGGCTGATGTGGGGGAAATGTTTTCGTGCGGTTAGCCGCTGGGAGTCGTTGGTTTGACTTTCTGGTTAATTGTTTGTTAAT
>NZ_JASPJP010000017.1:0-47893 GCF_030232615.1 Corynebacterium sp. MSK035 | reverse complement strand
AGCATATATTTCTCTGAAACCTAGAGGTCAACCACTACAAATCACCGAATCCAGACACACTTTCTGTCGTTTAACCCAACAAAAGCCGCCGCCTCCCGGAATCTTCCAGAAGACGGCGGCTATTTTTGTCGGGCTGACCGGATTTGAACCGACGACCCCCTCACCCCCAGTGAGGTGCGCTACCAAACTGCGCTACAGCCCGCGTGCACGAAAGTGCAACGAGCTATAGGTTACATCATTGGAGTTTGAAGGCGAAAATCGCCCCTGGCACCTTCCCTGGCCACCGCATTACTGCAGGTAGATGGTCACAGGCGTGGATGTCTCCGCCATCTGTCCCTCCGGCGGATCGATCGAGGCAACCTTACCCATGATCGCGGCCACAGAGTTGGTCGGATTGCCCTCGGCGTCGACGACAGTCACATTCTGGTAGCCGTTGGTACGCAATTCCACCTCGACCGATGCCGGGCTCTTGCCCACCACGCCCTGCGGGATGGTGCCCCAACCGCTGCTGCGCTCACCGGGGCCAGGGATAGCTGGCGGCGACTCGCGAAGTTGGTCGAGCTCCTGCTCAAGGCGCTCACGGGTGTCGTTAATCGTGCCCGATGGGTCCAAGCGATCGGTTGGGCTTGTCGTGGTTTCTTCCGGCGAGGTTGTCGTCGGCGTCGGGCTTGACGACGTCTCCTGCGTCGGCGCCGCCGTATTGTCCTTATTGTCCTCGGTTCCGGAAGTGAAGGACAAAACCAGGGCTACCAGCGCGACTACGGCCACCATGGCGGCGATGGCCACAATGGCGACAGGCTTACCCCACCCCTTCTTGGAGTCATCATTGCCACTGTTGCCACGGTTATTACCGCGGTTGTTGCCGTTGTTCATGTCACCGTAACCGCCTGCGTCACCTGCGGCGTACTGCTGGGTTGCGCCTGCCTGCTGGCCCGCCTGACCATAGCCGCGTTCTTCTTCAGAAAGCGGAGCCCAGTACTGTCCGCTCCCCTGCGCGCCAGCGCCTGCGCCACCGCCTTGCGGTCCGGCACCTCGCGAGTTCTCAAAACGTGTTTCATCGCCGCGCTGTAAGAACTGCGTCTCAGAGGAGTCGCCGCCGAAGTATTCGGTCGGCTGCTCGCCCGCGAAGTCGGCATCCGGGTTGTATCCGCGGTATCCCTCGTCCCGCGGAATGTAGCGAGTTGCGGAGTCATCGCCGTATGAGCTTGAGGAATCGCGTCCGTAGCTGTTGTCTCGGCCATCGTGCTGAAAGCCGTCACGGTTGTTGCCGCGCCTGACCATTGTCAGTTCTCCTTATCGCTAATTTACTGAAACTCTAAAATGCCAACGAAAAGCCCAAAATGCAATTGCCTAAATCACATTTTGGGCTTTTCTCAGCTCGCCACGCGCAACTGGCGGAGCTTCCTAGCGGCGCTTTTTCTTCTCGCGGACACGCACCGCGATGCGCACCGGTGAGCCCTCGAAACCAAATTCTTCACGCAGCTTGCGCTCCAGGAAGCGACGGTAGCCGTGCTCCAGGAAGCCAGTTGTAAACAGCACAATCACCGGCGGGCGCGAGGATGCCTGGGTGGCAAACAACACGCGCGGCTGGCGGCCACCACGCAGCGGTGGCGGGTTCTGCTGCATAATCGCACGCAACCATGTGTTCAGGCGACCAGTGGAGATACGCTTATCCCACGACTCCACGGCCTCCAGCATGGCCGGCTCCAGCTTCTGCACAGCGCGACCAGTCTTGGCGGAGATGTTCACCCGACGAGCCCACGGCACGTGTGCGAGCTGCTCTTCAATTTCGCGCTCGAGCAAATCGCGACGGTCCTCATCCATGAGGTCCCACTTGTTGTAGGCGACCACAAGTGCCCGACCGGAGTCGAGAATCATGCGCAGCACGCGCTGGTCCTGCTCGGTAATCTGCTCGGAGGCATCGACCAGGAAAATCACGACCTCGGCGTTGTCAATCGTCGAACGGGTACGCAGCGAGGCGTAGAACTCGTGGCCCTTGGCGGTCTTGGTCTTCTTGCGGATACCAGCGGTATCCACAAAACGCCACAGCGCCTCGTCCATCTGCACCAGCGAGTCCACCGGGTCAACCGTGGTACCGGCCACGTCGCTGACCACTGCGCGATCTTCACCGGAGAGCTTGTTCAGCAGCGAAGACTTGCCCACATTCGGCTTGCCCACCAGCGCCACGCGACGCGGCCCGGTCGGCAGCGACTTCGCACGCGGCACCTCCGGGAAGGAGGACACCACTTCGTCCATCACGTCGGCATTGCCACGACCGTGGAGGGCCGAGGTTGGGTGCGGCTCGCCGAGCCCGAGGGCCCAGAACTCCGCGACGTCGCCAAGCTGCGAATCCGACTCAAACTTGTTGGCAGCGAGAATAACCGGCTGCTCCGCGCGCTGCAGGCGGCGGGCCATGACCTCTTCCGTGGCGGTGATGCCGACGGTGGTGTCGACGACCATAACAATCACATCGGCGGTCTCCATGGCGGTCTCCGCCTGACGAGCAATCGCCGCATGCATACCCTTGGCGTCCGGGTCCCAGCCGCCGGTGTCCTGCACCCAGAAGCGACGTCCGCCCCATTCACCCAGGTAGGAGATGCGGTCGCGGGTTACGCCCGGGAAGTCTTCGACAACTGCTTCACGACGGCCAATGAACCTGTTAACCATGGTGGATTTACCAACATTCGGTCGTCCCACAATGGCCACGGTCGGAAGAGCTTCTTCCTCCTCGTCGCTGACGCCAAGTGCTGCGAATGCGTTTTCCAGCTCTTCCCAGTCGGCATCGTCGTCGATCTGGCCGGTTTCGGCGCGCTCGATGGCTTCGGAGATGATCGTCTCGTGGTCGGCAATCGTGCGGTCGATGAACTCGTCTGCGCTGGTGTGGCTGCCTGCGGTGCCCGGCGCGTTTTCGCTCTCCACGTTTGCGACCAGGTGTCCGGCGGTGTCGTCCTCGGAATCGTCGTAAGAGCCCTCGTAAGATTCCTCGAACTCCTCGTTGTCGACATCGTCCCAGTCCATGGTGGACCCCGGGTAGCCGGCCTCAACGACATCGAGGACGTTTTCCACGACCTCTTCAATGTCCATCTCAGAGGTGTCCAGAATGAATGCGTCCTCGGCTGGCTTCAGCGGAGAGGTCGCACGGTTGCTGTCGAGTTCGTCGCGGCGGATGACGTCGGCAAGCACGGTGTCGAAGTCGGCCTCACGACCAGCAGCGATGTCCTGGTCGTAGCGGCGGCGAGCGCGGACCTCTGCGGAGGCGGTCATGAAGATCTTCGCAGGGACGTCCGGGAGAACGACCGTGCCGATGTCGCGGCCTTCCACCACACAGCGCACAGCCGATGCGGCCAGCGAACGCTGGAGTGCGACCAGGTTGGTGCGCACAGCCGGAATCGCGGAGACCGCCGACACGTTGCGGGTGACCTCCGGGCCGCGAATCTCGCCGGAAACATCCTCGCCGTCGAGGAGGACGGCGGTGGAGTTCGGGTCATCGGAGACTTCCAGCGGCAGGGCGGCCGTCGCCTTGGCCACGGCTTCCTCGTCGGTCGGGTCGATGCCCTGGCGCAGCACCCACAGGGTGGCAACGCGGTACATAGCGCCGGTGTCCAGGTACTTTGCACCCAGCTCGGTTGCGACCATCCGAGAGACAGTCGACTTGCCAGTGCCGGAAGGGCCGTCAATGGCAACCAACAGCATGTCGTCAGTGTTCTGCTCGCTCATGTGGGCTCCTTCAGCTCCTTGGTTCTCTTCGTTCTTTTTCACTAGTGCCATTTACAGCCCCACCGCGTTGTAGAGGGAGGTCAGCTCAGCGCGGTTGAGTGCGCGGAGAGCGCCCGGGGTCTGCTCGCCTAGCTGGACAGTGTGAATCTTAGTGCGCACCAGGCGCTCGACCGGGAAGCCCGCAGTCTTGAGCATCCGGCGGACGATGTGCTTGCGGCCCTCGTGCAGCTCGATGCGGACGATAGAGCGGCCCTGCCAGACGTCGATGATCTGCGCCATGTCCGCCTTAGCGATGCCGTCATCGAGCTCAATGCCCTTTTCCAGCTCACGCATGACCTTGGCGTCGACCTCGCCGACGACGGTGGCCATGTAGGTCTTGGTGACCTCGTAGCTCGGGTGCATCAGACGGTTGGCCAGCTCACCATCGTTGGTGAGCAGCAGCAGACCCTCGGTGGGCGCATCCAGGCGACCAACGTGGAAGAGTCGCTGACCAGCGCTAATCTTCTCACCGATGATGTCGCCCACACACGGGCGGCCCATGTCATCGTGCATGGTCGACTGCACACCACGCGGCTTGTTCAGGACGAAGTACTGCATGTCCTCATTGACGATGACGCGGGAACCATCAACGCGAATCACAGACGTGTTCGGGTCCACCCGCACGCCCTGTCGCGTCACAATCTTGCCATCGACCTCGACGCGGCCTTCGTCGATAAGCTTTTCCGCCATACGACGCGACGCCACGCCTGCCTGTGCAAGCACCTTCTGCAGACGTACGCCTTCACCTGCTTCGCTGTGCACGTGCTTGCCCGAACCGCGGCGGTTGTCGTCCACATGCTGGTGGCGCGCCGGGCGGGCGTTGGATACGTAGATGTCCTTCGCGTGGACGTTGGAGGTTTCCACCTTCGCGCCGCTGTCGCGACGGCTGCGGTTGCGCTGGGCGTTAGTGGAGCCGCGGTTGGATTGATTCTTACGGTTCTTGTGTGCCGGTGTGCCTTCTCGGCGAGCGGGTTTAGCCACTTGACCTACATCCTTTTCAAGCGTTGGAGAATGTTCTGTTTGTTGGAACGTCAGCGCCAGGCGACGCTGTTCTCTCCCCCGTGGGCCCAAAATGGCCGGTGGAAGCAGGTTAATAAAGAGAATTACAGAGAAAGCCTCGCGCCTTGTCGTGTAGCCACCTTAGCACGTTTTTCGCAAAACGCCAGCTTAACGATGTCCCGCGCGGCCTCCACCTACAGCGCCTTTTACAGCGTTGCGGCCCACTCTCGCACGCCCGGCAGCCACTGCGTAGCTTTCGCCACAAACTCCTGCCGGTCCAGCGCGCCAGCTCCCGCCTGCACCGACCCCAGCAGCGGCACCCCGGTGATGCGCGGCAGTTCCTCCAGGTTCGTCTCAATGATCGGGTCGACCTCCGCCGGCAACGAACCGCCCACCAGCGCCGTGACATTGACCCCACGGCCCCGCGCCACCTCGACGGTGAGCTCCGCCTCGTTCAGGCACCCCAGGTCCAACCGCGTCACGACCACCATCTGACTACCCGGCAACAACCCCGCCAGCTCCGGCAGCGCCCAGTCCTCGCCGAGTCGCACCAGCAAGCCGCCCGCGCCCTCCACGAGGACAACGCGGTTCGGCCCGTCGATAAGCTTGATCTTCTCCGCGATCTCCGTGGCGTTCGGCAGGCGCATTCCCGCGCGCTGCGCCGCCGCCAACGGCGCCATCGGCTCGGGGTAACGCTCGAAACCATGCAGGTTATCGATCCCCGTCAGCTCCGCGACAGTGTCCAAATCACCGCCATTTGGGCCCGGAAAACCGGTCTGAATTGGCTTGACGACGTGCACCTCCTTACCCTCCTCGCGAAGTGCCGCCGCCAGGGCTGCCGTGCCGATGGTCTTACCAATATCGGTACCGGTGCCTGTGACAAGGACGATGCTCATGGTGGTTGATGCTCCTTTTTGGTTGCGCTACTTGCGTTTTTCCTCCGCGGCGACGATGGCGGCGATGGCCTCACAGATGCGATTGACCTCGTCATTGGTGCTGATATACGGCGGCATGGTGTACACCAACTTGCCGAATGGCCGCAGCCACACCCCGGCATCGACGGCCGCTGCGGTGGCCAGGCCCATGTCCACTGGACGCTGCATCTCCACGACACCGATTGCGCCAAGGACACGCACGTCGGCCACAGCATCGCTGCTGGCTAGGGGCTGGAGCTGGTTGCGAAGTCGGGACTCGATGCGCGGGACATCCTCACGCCACTGCCCCTCTGCAATCAGGTCGAGCTGCGCGCAGGCCACGGCACAGGCCAACGGGTTGCCCATGAAGGTCGGGCCGTGCATGATGCCTCCGCCTGCGCCACTGGAAATGGTGCGAGCCACGTCGGCGGTGGTGAGGGTGGCTGCGAAGCTCATAAAGCCGCCGGTCAGCGCCTTGCCGACACACATAATATCCGGCACAATCCCGGCCGCCTGCGTCGTGAACAGGTCACCGGCCCGGCCGAAGCCGGTGGCGATCTCATCCGCGATGAGCAGAATCCCGTGCTTGTCACACAGCTTCCGGAGCCCCACAAGCAGCTCGTGGTCATGGAACCGCATGCCACCAGCGCCTTGGACCACCGGTTCAATAATGATGCCGGCGACGGAGTCGTCGATAAGCGAATCGAAGTGCGCGAGATAGCGTGCGCGCTCCTCCTCGGTTGTGCCGCGGGCGGGTGGTTTGTCGGCGAAGACCTGCGGAGTCCACTGCCCCGTCCACAGCGAATGCATGCCGCCCTCGGGGTCGCAGACGGTCATGGGCGCGCGAGTGTCGCCGTGATAGCCGCCGCGCCAAGTGGCCAGGCGGGTGCGCTCGGGATGGCCTTTGGCCTGCTGGTACTGCAGCGCCATTTTAATCGCCACCTCGACAGAGACCGAACCCGAGTCGGAGTAGAAAATGGCATCGAAGCCGGGGCCTGCGAGCTTTAGGAGCTTCTCCGCCAGTTCGATGGCCGGACGGTGTGTGAGTCCGCCGAACATGACATGCGACATCGTGGTGGCCTGCTTCTTCGCGGCTGCGACCAGCTTCGGGTGCGAGTGGCCGTGGCAAGCGGCCCACCAGCTGCTCATGCCGTCGATGAGGGTGCGGCCGTCGGCGAGGTGGAGGTTGACGCCCTCGGCGGACTCGACCAGCTTGGGCGCGACCGGCGACGGGATGGGGCCGTATGGGTGCCAGATGTGGTCGGCGTCGAATTGGGCGAGGTCGGCGATGGCTGGCCGGGTGTGTGGTTGGGCGGGTGGTTGGGCGGGCGGCGGGGTGTGCGACTGGGAGTGCTGCGGGGTGTGCGGCTGGGCGGTTTCCGAGGCTGTCATGATACTCAGCATAATACCTGTACAGCGCCAGACTTGAACGCCGTTCGGGGTTGGTGGTGGAGCTTCTCGCAAGGATTACAGACAGTCTCAGTGACTTTACGACACCCATGTCACCTCGTGGCAGCTGTGGAGGTGGCATGAGGTGACACTCGTGTCGTGAAGTGGACTTAGGGCCTGTGGAAGCGGGCCGAGAGCGGTGCCGACGCCGCCTAGTACAGCCGCCCCGCTTTGCTCCACACCCGTCGGCGACGCATGGCCAACTCGGCCGCCTTACCTGTGATCGTGATGGGCTGCCGCGCGAAGGCGTAGTTACCGCGATAGCAACTACCACCATTTGCTAGGTGACGCCGGATTTCCGCGGCTGCTTGCCGCAAGGTGGCTACGGCGGAGCCGTCGAAAAGCTGTGACCAGACGATCCGGATGACATTCAACCCGAGGTTCTTCAGGCGCTTTTCGCGCTCCAGCTCCTTTGCGATTGCCACCTGCGTGTCCGCGACTCCACCGTCGGTGTATTTCATACGGCCGTCGAACTCGACGACCAGCCCAAGTTCGGGCAGGTAAAAGTCCACGCGTGCGATGAAGCCACGATCATCCCGAAAGGAAACCTGCTGAAGCAACGGAGCCCGAGAATCGTCGACAGCAGCTAGCCCCGCCTGGACGATTGCTTCTTTAGTGAGCGATTCCCCAATGCTTTCCGACGACGCTGTCGCTTGCCCCAACAATCTCCTGGCCTGTGCATTTCCCGGAGCACGCGGATATGCAGCCAACGTGGCCAACAGCTCCTCGGTGTCGGTGTGGCGCTGGAGGGCGGCGTCGGCAAGCACTAGTGCATTGTGCGGGGTGCGGGAACGGCAGACGTCGATGACGGACTTTGGGACATCGGTGACGAGGCGGCCATCGATTTCTACGATGTCCTCGGGGAGAATCCGGCCGGAGACGCGGATGAGGCGTTTGTGTGGCTGGTACGGGCCATTCGGCGTGCTTCGCGATTGCCCGCGCGTGCGGCCGGAGTTGGCTATCGCGATGGGAGTGTTGTGCGTAAGTAGAGGTAAACCGTGGAGAGCAGCGGCGGCATCGCGGGTGACTACGGTGGTGGTGCCGCGATGGACGAGCGCTTTGATTTCCAGGATGTAACGTTCGGTGCTGTTTAGGGTGAGCCACCTGTCGACCGGCACGTACGCGCCGTGTGCGAGCCACAGGAGGCTGCCGCTTTTGGCTCGCTGGCGGAGATCTCGGTCGGAGTGCTGGCCGATTCGGGAAATTGCGAATGTGCTGGGGCGGGCGCATTCGCGCTGCTGGCCGGTACGGATGATGTCGTCGGCGTCGTAGATCCACTGCGGCATCGGATTGCGCTCCTGAGGTCCCTGCAACTGCTGGTTGGTGGGTGGCGGGGTGTGAGTGTTTGTGGGTTTGTGTGTTTGTGAGTGTTTGCGAGTGTTGGTGAGTGCTACGTTCTCATTTTTGGGCTCACACGGAGGCTCAGAAGGCGTCAATTTGGCGTCGACTGTGGATAGTTTGCAGTTTTCGGGAGTTATCCACAGGGCGTGGGGTGGGTGTGTGGTGGGGTGCGTGTGCGTGTGGTGAGTGCAGTGGGGTGCAAAGGCTCGCAGTGAGCCGTCGTGAGCGGCAACCGCAGCCCCAAAATGCGACTTCACGACACCTATGTCACCTCGTGGCAGCTGTGGAGGTGGCATGAGGTGACACCCGTGTCGTGAAGTGGATCGATGACCGTCAGGCGAATCGAAAACCGTGAAGTGGGTCGTTCAATAGAGTGAACCCCACCTAGTCCAACGGCTCGTCGATCAAGTCGACCTCAGGCAGCAGCGGAGCCAAATCAGGCAGCTGGTCCAGCGAATCAATCCCCAAAAGCTCCAGGAACAGCGTCGTCGTAACGTACAAATGCGCACCGGTTGCCGGGTCCTCTCCGGACTCCGCAATCAGACCGCGCGCGACCAGCGTGCGCATCACGCCATCAACATTGACACCACGCACACCGGAGACCTGCGCACGCGTGGCCGGCTGTCGGTAAGCCACTACTGCCAGCGTCTCCATAGCTGCACGTGAGAGCTTCGACTGCGAGCCATCCAGCAAGAATCGCTCGACCGCGCTGGCATGCGCGGGAGCTGTGTAGAAGCGCCAGCCCTCATCCGTTTCACGCAGCTCAATGCCGCTGCGACGTGCACGGTATTCGTACTCGATCTCGCGAAGCACGTCACGGACATCACTTGCGGAAACATCCAGCGCCCGCGCCATATCCTCCGCCGCCACCGGCGTATCGACTACCAGCAGAATCGACTCAACGCCTGCTCGCAACGGGTCAATGGGCGGCAACTGCGCCGAAGAAGCAGACGCGGGCTCCACGGCCTGCTCGGATGGTGCGGAACTGGTTTCGCTCATGCGCGTCAGATTACGCAACCTCCCGCGCCGGGCGCTAATTGGCCGGGCGCTAATCAGCTGTTAGCACCAGCCCGACCAAGCCCACGCCCGACCAAGCCAAGCCGCAACGCCAGCCCCAACAGCCAGCCCCAGCCACCTACTCCCAGTTCGCCGCCGCCACGACAGCCGGGTCCACGTCCAGCCCGGTCCAGGCCACGTGGATTTCCTCCAGCGCCTCCTCCTGCTCCACACCGATCGCCTTGGCTCGGTAGAGCTCCAGCAGCGCCAGGAACCGCCCGACAACCTCCATGGACACGCGGCATTCGCTGGTCAGCTGCGTAAACGTCAACCAGGTCCCCTCGCCGGCCAGCCGCAGCGAGTCCAGAATTTTGCCCGCCTGCTCCGGTACGGACACGGGCACACCGTGGATGTGCCCGACGCCGACTTCCTCCGGCGGCTTCGGCCGCATCACGACGGCCGCAAACTCGGCGAACTCCCCAAGCGTCATGCCCAGGCGCACGGGCGGCAGCAGCTCCTCGAACTGCTTGTCCGGCCCCACAGCTCGCGGATAGCGCCGCGGCGCGGTCTTCTGCCACTCCTCGAATTGGTCGGCCACCTTGCCATACGCCTGGTATTGCAGCAGTCGGGCGAACAGCAGGTCGCGTGCTTCTAGCAGTTCGAGGTCTTCTTCGCTGTCGACGTCGCCACGCGGCAGAAGCCGTGCGGTCTTGAGGTCGAGCAGCGTCGCTGCCACGACGAGGAATTCGGTGATTTCGTCGAGGTCGCTGACTGCGTCGAGGCTGCGCGTGTACGAGATGAACTCGTCGGTGACCGCCGCCAGCGCGACCTCGGTGACGTCCATCTTTTTGCTGCTGATGAGCTGCAGCAGCAGGTCAAATGGCCCGTTGAAGTTCGCGAGCGCAACGCGGAAGCCGGTGATCTCTTCCTGCACGCCCTCGCTTGACGACGGTTCGGGAGTGTAACTATCCGGGGAAGTCACCTATTATTTGCGGCCTTTGCGCTCGATGACCTCGCGGGCCAGGTTGCGGTACTGCGCCGCAGCTGGGGTGTTCGGTGCCCAGGTGGTGATGGGCTCGCCGGCGACGGAGGTTTCCGGGAAGCGGACGGTACGGGTGATGACCGTGTCGAAGACCTTGTCACCGAAGACCTCGATGAGGCGTTCCATGACTTCCTTGGCGTGGCGCGTGCGGCGGTCGAACATGGTGACCAAAATGCCGGAGACTTCCAGGTTGAAGTTCAGGCGGTCGCGGACCTTGGCCACCGTGTCGGTGAGCAGTGCCAGACCGCGCAGCGAGAAGTACTCCGCCACCATCGGGATGATGACGCCCTCGGCGATGGTCAGCGCATTGACGGTCAGCAGGCCTAGCGACGGCTGGCAGTCAATGATGATGAAGTCGTAGTCATTCATCACTGGACGCAGTGCGCGTCCAAGGGCCTGTTCGCGGCCGACTTCGTTGACAAGCTGGATCTCTGCTGCCGACAGGTCAATGTTGGCCGGGACGAGATCCAGGCCGGAAACCTTGGTGTGGTGGATGGCATCGCGCACGTCGGTGGTGTCGTCGACGATGAGGTTGTAGACGGTCAGGTCCAATTCCTCGTGCGGGACACCGAGACCAGCAGATAGTGCACCTTGTGGATCTAAGTCAACGAGCAGGACTTTACGGCCAAACTCCGCCAGTGCTGCGCCCAGGTTGATGGTCGAGGTGGTCTTACCCACGCCGCCCTTCTGGTTACACATTGCCAGGATGACCGCGGGGCCGTGACTGGTCAGGGGTGCGGGTTCCGGTAGCTCGCGCACCGGACGACCGGTGAGACCGAGTTCAACTCGATCGGCCTCAAACAACCCTTCTTCAGCCACAGTCAATCCCTCTTCCTTGAAGATTTCTCATCAATTCTACTGCGCTACGTAAAACCGCCACGTAATACCGCCATATATTACCGCCACGTGGTAGCGCTACATACTACCGCCGCATATTACCGCGAGTATTCAGCCCGTGGGTGAGCCCCCGCCCAGACTCGTCGCATATTCTCCGCGGTAATCATGGTGTAAATCTGGGTCGTCGTCACGGAGGCGTGTCCGAGCAGCTCTTGGACTACGCGCACATCGGCACCACCTTCAATGAGGTGCGTGCCGAAACTGTGGCGCAAGGTGTGCGGGGAAATTTTCACGCTCAGCCCGGCGCGCTCACCCAACTCCGCCAGTGTATTTCCGGCCGACTGTCGCGACAGCCTGCGTCCCAGCGAGTTGATAAACAGCGCCGGCCCGGAGTTCGCCCGCACCCAGCTCGGCCGCCCGCGGGTCAGCCACGCATCCAGCGCCGCCATGGCCGGCGAGCCCACGGGCACGATGCGCTCCTTGCCACCCTTGCCACGCAGTAACACGAGGTTGGTTTCGCGGTCCACGTCATCGATATCCAGACCGGTAACCTCTGAAACACGGGCGCCGGTCGAGTACAGAAACTCCACCAGTGCACGGTTGCGCAAATCCGTCACGTCCGCGGTGTCGTCATTGGGGATGGACTCGATTAGCCGGGTGACCTCATCAATGCTGAGTGCCTTCGGATACCGCGAAGGCTGCTTCGGCGGCGCCACCCGCTTGGCGACATCCACCTCCAACGCGCCCTCACCCACCGCGAACTTGTGGAAGCTCCGCACAGCCGACAGCGACCGCGTCACCGAGGTCGGGGCCAGTGCCGGCCGGCCCGCCGACGTATCTCCCCGCGCCAGATACGCCAGGAACTCTGTCACATCCTGCTCGGTGACCTGCGCCAATTCCGTGCGCCCGATCTCCCGCAGGTAGGTGCGGTATTTCTCCAAGTCGCGCTTATAACTGGCGAGCGTATTCGCCGACAGGCCCTTTTCCACCGCGAGGTAGGTTACGAAGGCATCGACAAGCGGATCGATCGAGCTCATCGGATACGTTTCAAATCCGCACCGGCGTCGAGCTGCTCCGTCCGGCGCTTCGCCAGGGCCGTCGGTCTGATGTCGAACGGCTCCGCGACCGCGCGCGGCGTGGCACCCCGCAGCAGCACCTCCGCCGCCAGCAGAATGCCGGACAGCGCGATGCCGTTGAGGATCTCTCCGCGCAGCGCCATCGCCACCGCATCCTCGACGCCAATCCACGACGCAGTCATGTCCGCTTCCTCATCGTGGGCTTCCGGCTTATCGACGGCATGGAGCCCCCTGGCCAGGTAGATTCGGACCGCTTCCTCTGCGAAGCCGGGCGAGCTGAACATATCAGTAAGCAGGGACCAGGACTCGGCCTCCAGTCCGGCTTCCTCGACCAGCTCGCGCTTGGCGGCCTCCAGCGGGTCTTCATCCGCGACATCGAGAAGCCCGGCCGGCAGCTCCACCAGGCGCTTCCCTGCCGCCTGCCGCCACTGATTCAGCAAGTAGAGACGGTTATTCTCATCTGCGGCAACGACCGCGACAGCGCCGAAATGCTCCACAATCTCGCGGGCGGAAACATTCCCACCCGGCATTCGCACCTGGTCGCGGCGGACCGCGAGAATAGGTGCCTCGAGAACAATCTCGGAATCAACAACGTCAAATTCGTGCGCCATGAGTTTCACTCTAATAGGTAGGGCGGATTCGCCCTTGTGGCACTAAGCTAAGCGCGCTTGAGGGCTGCGGCGATGAGGCCGTCGAAAAGCGGATGGGCGTTGGTGGGGCGTGACTTCAGCTCCGGGTGCGCCTGCGTGGCCACGAGGTATGGGTGCATGTCCGTGGGGTATTCGACGAATTCGACGAGCTTGCCGTCCGGCGAAGTGCCCGAGATAACCAGGCCGGCTTCTTCGAGCTGGGCGCGGTAGGCGTTGTTGACCTCGTAACGGTGGCGGTGGCGCTCGGTGACTTCGGTGGTGCCGTAAAGACTGGCGACGACGGAGTCTTCGGCGAGCTTCGCCGGGTAAGAGCCCAGGCGCATGGATCCGCCCAGGTCAGCCTCACCCGAGACGGCCTGCAGCTGCTCCTCCATCGTGGCGATGACCGGCTCGGCCGCGTTTTCGTCGAACTCGGTAGACGACGCACCCTCAACGCCCGCAGTGCGCGCCGCCTCAATGACAACACACTGCATACCCAGGCAGATTCCCAAAAGTGGCGTGCCGGTTTCCTTGGCGTAGCGGATGGTCGCAATCTTGCCTTCAATCCCACGCCCGCCGAAGCCGCCGGGGATGACAATCGCGTCAACGCCGGCCATGTTTTCTTTCAGCCCCTCGGGGGTTTCGCAGTCATCGGAGGCAATCCACCGGATGTTCGCCTTCACGCGGTGGGCAAAACCGGCTGCGCGCACGGCTTCCGCGACAGACAGGTAGGCGTCCGGCAGATCGATGTACTTGCCGACGAGCGCCACCGTGACCTCGCCCTTCGGGTTGTGGACGCGCTCAAGCAGGTCTCCCCACACGGCCCAATCCATGTCGCGGAATGGCAGGTTAAGGCGGCGGATGATGAAAGTGTCCAGGTGCTCGTCGTAGAGAACCTTCGGGATGTCGTAGATGCTCGGCGCATCCGGGCAGGACACCACACCCTCGCGGTCGATGTCGCACATCAGCGCAATCTTGTTTTTGAGGGAATCGGGAACGTCGCGGTCGCATCGCAAAACGACGGCATCGGGAACCAGGCCAATCGAGCGAAGTTCAGCCACCGAGTGCTGCGTGGGTTTGGTCTTCAATTCCTTGGAGGGGCCGAGGTACGGAACCAGTGACACGTGCAGGTAGAAGACGTTCTCGCGGCCGACGTCGTGACGCACTTGCCGAGCGGCCTCCAGGAAGGGCTGCGATTCGATATCGCCGACAGTGCCGCCGATTTCGGTGATGACCACGTCGGGCTTTTCGCCGTTCGCGTCCGCGTTGCCCATGGCGACGATGCGGGATTTGATCTCGTCGGTGATGTGCGGGATGACCTGGACGGTCTGGCCGAGGAATTCGCCGCGGCGCTCTTTGGCGATGACCGAGGAATAGACCTTGCCGGTGGTGACGTTGCCGCCGGCGGAGAGGTTGCGGTCAAGGAAGCGCTCGTAATGCCCCAGGTCCAGGTCGGTTTCCGCGCCGTCTTCGGTGACGAAGACCTCGCCGTGCTGGAAGGGGTTCATGGTGCCCGGATCCACGTTGAGGTAGGGATCGAGCTTCTGCATAGTCACTTTCAGACCACGCGAGGTAAGCAGGCGGCCGAGCGATGCCGCGGTTAAGCCTTTGCCGAGGGAGGAGGCTACGCCTCCCGTAACGATGATGTATTTCGTAACCACGGGACTTCAGAATATCGCCTGCGCGGGTGTGAGCGCAAGCGACTTTTCATAATGGCGGAGATTTGTTTCATATTTGGGTAACTTTTTCGGAGTTGCGCCCCATCCGCCAGCAGGAACGCAGCGACAAATGCGAACTACGCGATGCTCTCGAAGATCATGGTCGCCTGGATGCGGTCCCCGCCCATCAGCCCCTTACTGCCCGAAGAGGCAGTAGTAATCGTGTGCAGTCGAAACCCCTGCGAAGCCTTGTCGTTGATTACCCTCTCAAGCTCTGTCAGATTAGCTGAGCCGGTACCGATGAACTTTTCCTTCAGAACCACCTGAAGAACTTCATAATGAGGCATTTTCCGCCCTCCGTTAAAGTAGTTTTCAATATTGCACGCAAAACAATACTCGGGCGGATGCATAAACGCGATCACGTCGTTACCCTCGGGGCTATGACTGATCTAACGAATAAGACCATTGCAGTATTGGCCACTAACGGATTTGAGGACTCCGAGCTGATTAGCCCGGCTGAGGCCGTGAAGGATGCCGGTGCGACCGTGCACGTTATCTCCACCGAAGATGGCTCCATTGAGGGCAAGAATGGCACGAAGGTGGACGTCGATAAGCTGACCAGCAGCGTTTCTGCTGATGATTACGATGCCCTGATTCTGCCGGGCGGCACCGTGAATGCCGACCAGATTCGCATCGATAAGGATGCCGTGGCTTTGGTGAAGGGATTCGCCGCAGCTAACAAGCCAATCGGCGTGATTTGCCACGGCGGTTGGATTCTCACCGATGCGGATGTGCTGAAGGGCCGCACTATTACCTCCTACATCAGCGTCAAGACTGACCTGATTAACGCTGGCGCCAACTGGGTCGATGAGGAAGTTGTCGTTGACGGCAACCTGATTTCCTCCCGCACCCCGGCCGACCTTGAGGCTTTCAACAAGGCACTCGTAGAGAACTTCTAAGCCACTCAGCTTTTAGCACCACCAAAGGACGGCTGTTGCCATGACTTCATATTGGGACAATCCAAAGTCACTGTGGGATCAGATTCCACAGCACGACCAGGAAGATGCTTCCGGGCAGCAGCCTTCCGCGGCTGAGCAGCCTCCCGCGCAGCAGCCCTCCACGCCCGAGCAACCTCCCACACCTGAACAGCTTCCGCCACAGCAAATGCGTTACCAGGGATTGCTCTCGCACAACAACATCGTTATCCAGCAGATTCGAAATTTCATGGCGGATGATTTCGACATCCTGGATAGCGAGGGCAATTGCATCGGCAAGATTGAAACTACTGGCGGCACGTTGAGCCGCATGTTTATGGGCTCTCGTCGTCTGACAGTGTCCGAACCAGACGGCACTCCGGTATTCGTTATTACCGATCCGACCGATTTCGCCCTCGACAGCTACGAGGTCTACTACCCCGACCCGCAGGCAACAAGCCCTGAGGGCAAGCAGCAGGTCGGAGCAGACTCATCGCACCTATTGGCAACTATTCAGCAGAAATTTGCGTTCTTTAAACGGCGACTGGAGATTTCTATCCCCGGTTTTGCTCATTGCGAGGTCAACGGCGACGTTTGGCATTACGACGCAACCTTCAAGATCAATGACATCGAAGTTGCACAGATATCCCGCAAGTGGTCGGGTTTCGCAAATATGCTAACCGGCAATGAGCGCTATCTACTGCAGCTCAAGGATGATTTACCACCACAATTGCGCGCTGCCATTATTGGTGCCGCCATTGCACTGGATTTGATGGCGAAAAAGGCGCGCTCCGACAGCTAGTAACTGCTGCCGACAACGCGCCCTACCCCTTGTCCGGTTCTACTGCCGGTTACTGTCGCGGTCGCGACTATCGCTACCGCGATTCCGCAGCCTGAGCAATACGTCCGTCGATTTCCGTGATGCCATCAGAAACGGCATTGACGTGTTCTGGACGAACACCGGCATTGTCATTGATGCCGCCTTCCACAAAGCCAGTTACCGGCACACACGGAACTTCTACGTTGCGCCCCAGCGCATTGGCGACCTGCGCAATTGCCCGTGGCGAGAAGGTCAATCCCATATGCCCCGACAGGTCCGCCGAGCAACCGTCCTGCAGGAGGATATTGTTAGAAGTCGGCGCCTGCCACTGACTTGCAGCCATTGGGGTGACGGCTTCATCAACCTGGGTAGAGATTGCAACATAGTTGACACCCGGCTGCTCCAAGCCGCCCTCATTCATCTTGGCCATGAACTCGCTATGCTGCAGCAGATCCACCAGGCTCGGGCTGACAATGTACCCCGCAGCCTTATTGCCAGCATTATCGAACTGGTCGAGCTGCTCCAAACCATAGGAGATACCGAGCAAACTCGTGCCGTGCAGGACGCCCGCCAGGGATACTACCGTGCCTATACCCCGGCCCTGCTCCTGCTTGGCGTAAGCGGCAGCCAAGGTGCCACCAGCAGAGTGACCAACAATATCGACGGCGGTAGCACCAGTTTCAGCCTTGAGGGTGTCAATCTTTGCAGTCAGCTCAGCCAAAGCGGTGTCGAGCGGGGTCATGTTGCGCATGGTTGGAATAGAGCCCAGCACCGAAAACTCGTCAGGGCCCAGCTTGCCGACGTTAAATGCGTACAGGCACTTCCCCATTGCCTTTAGCTCTGGTGCCATGCGGGCATAAGTCTGGTACGCGTTCGAGTTCATCCCGTGGATCATGACCACCGGATTCTCACCAGGAGCAGGAACACACTGCACATTTGTGCCCTCGGGACTGATGTTTTCCGTCATCCCCTGATTGACCATGACGATGGGGAAATCATTTGCCTTTGGGCCCCACTCGCCCATTTCGGTCCAGGACAGGACCTGATCATTACCAGTTGCCGAAGCCGGTGCGGCAGCCGCGATAGGAGCCGCTGCCATAGCGACACCAGCTGCGGCTACCAGTGCTGTGGCCGACCGTGCCAGCTTCGAAAATGCTTGATGAGTGCCCATGATTACTCCTTGCATAGAGCATTGAATAGTAAAACGGTTCCAATAAGAACTACGGCATGGGAAAAAGCCAAAAATTACAGGCTATGAATCGCAATCGTACCCTGAAAGGCGCCCAATCGAAGCCCCTAAATAGGGTTAATAAAATGTGAACTAAATATAACTATAATACTATCCACCTCCAGCTCCGCAGGCTTTTAAAGTGATATCGCTCATAGGCCAAAACAGGCCGCACTTTCGTTGCAATGTCACAGGATTGCTACCGATCCCCAAATCGCCAGTGAAGCTAAATGCCTGTTCCACGATCATTTCGAGCAGCCAACGATGCGAGGCCCTATACCTCTAGCCCAGAAAGCAGCACAGAATCGACGACACAATCCACTACCAAGACCCCTAACCCGTCGACACCCCCGACCCAGACAACGGAAAGCGCCGAGGCCACTGGTTACACCGGCGCACCCACCGGCGAGCCGACGGCTATAACCAGAACAGTTTCGCATTGCGCGAAATCCTCGCAGGGCCTCTACGAACAAGGCACCACCTGGTTTACCGACGGCACCTTCGGCTGGACACAATATTGCGCCAACAGTTTCTATGACGGTCCTTCCACGAACACTGCCCCGGAGCCTCAGAACAACGAGCCATCCCCGTGGGTTCAAGGCCAAATCGACTGGGCTGATTGCCTGAACTCTGGCCATTCCGAGGAAGAGTGTCGCGCGATGTTGAATTAAGAGGCCGCTGCCGCCTTCAACAAGAAACATTCGCAGCGGCAGCTTTGCCAATTCAATTCATAGCCACCACCGCCCCCAAAAAATCCCACAATCCCCTACCGCACGCTCTCCCCAGCCTGCAGCGAGATCGGTGACGCATTGCCCCGCGCCGTCGCCACCGAGAAGTTCGCCTTACTTGCCAGGTAGCGGTCATCGGAGGCCTCAATCGGCACTCCGTCCAGCGTGAATGCACGATGCCGCACACACAGCAAAGGCGCGCCGACCTGGATCTTCAGCAGTGCGGCATCTTCTTCATTGGCTGGAACCGCGTCAATCGTGCGCGTCGCATACGCAATATCCACACCGCTATCCAACAGGTGGCGGTAAATGGAACCCGAATCAGTATCAAAGGTCAGAATATGCTTGCCGACGTCCAGAGGGTAATTCAGCCTCTCGACCATAGCTGGCTCCCCATCCATAAGCCGCAGCCTGAGCACGGAGACAACCTGATCGGTGTCCGAGATTTCCAGATGCGCAGCTAACTCCGACCCCGCCGGCTGACGTGTTACCCACTGCGTCTGTTGCCCCGGCTCTGCGCCAATCTTTTGACACCACTGCGTAAAGAAAATGACCTCGTCGAAAGAGATGGTCGGCACCTGGAACAGGCGGCGAAGTTTCTGACTGACTCCCGGATTGACTGGGACACAATCGTGTCAGCACCAATTGCACTGGAGGAAGTACCTGCGGAAACGCAGGCTGCGCCATCTTCGGATGCGTTCTTGCGGGCTGAAGTTCAACTCCGTAATCGAGAGGCGAGATGAGTAACACGCTCATCATAGTTTGCGACGGCAATTTGGAAGCTTCGCTGTAAAAACGAATCACGTGAAGATCCAATGTATTCCGTTCGCTTCCAAAAGATACTATTAGAGTAGTTTCTTTCCGGTTAAATATTAGGATGGGTACCCATGGTCGCTGCACAGGAAACCATACTGCAAGATGTATTAGAGGGGACAAAACAATATATTGTTCCGCTTTATCAACGCCCCTACCAGTGGGGCAAGGCGCAGCTTCAGGATTTGTGGAACGACATCATCGAGCTCACTGAAGACCGACAAGAGGGCGACCGCTCCAGCCACTTTATAGGCTCCCTGGTTTTAGCCCCTCCGCCGGTCTCAGTTGCGGGTGGTGTTGCTACCTTCTTGGTGGTCGATGGCCAACAGCGACTCACCACTTTAACTCTCCTTCTCGCAGCGATTCGGGACTATCGAGATGAGAAAGAACCCGAGGCTGAGGCGGGAATTGAAATTCACAACCGATTCTTGGTCAACCAGTACAAGAAGGGCAGCCAACATATTAAGCTTGTTCCAACTCAAGCCGATCGCGCCTCTTATGCGGCAGTTATAAGAAAGCTTCCACACTTGGGTGGAACCGACCGCATTGGCGAAGCATATCGTTTTTTCCGTACGCAGTTGGAGAAAATTGATGATCCGGAGGATCCAAACGATATTGCCAATATTCAGGATGCAATTGTCGAGGGCCTGTCACTAGTATCAATTAGCACTCATCCGCAGGATAACGTGCATCGAATTTTCCAGTCTCTCAATAACACTGGGCTGAAGCTTACACAGGGCGATCTTCTGCGCAACTACATCTTCATGCGGCTACCAGAAAATGGGGATGATGCGTACGACCGCTACTGGAAGCCGCTACAAGAGCGCCTTTCCAACGATGAAATTGAATCGCTTTTCTGGGTAGACATTGCTTCAGAGAACCCGCGCGCGAAAATTAGTGACACTTTTGTCCTCCAGCAAAAGCGTATGGATTCGATGCACACAGAATCGGAGATTCTCACCGAGCTCAAACGGTTCACTGAGCTTTCAAGGCTTTACCAAAAGATTCTAGCTCCCGAGAACGAAGAGAATTCGAGCGTTCGCTATCGCCTTCAAAGGTTGCGGGAATGGGATGCGACAACCACGCACGCTCTGATGCTCACTCTGCTTACTATGCGTGAAAATGGCGTAATTGATAGCCAAGACCTCGCTCAGACTTTGTTGGTAATAGAGAGCTACATTGTCCGCCGTTTCCTCTCCGGTCGCCCCACGCAAGGACTTAACCGAGTCTTTCGTGAAGCTGCCGGTATCTTTGAGCCGAATGAACCTGCGGCAATACAGCTGCGGCGATGGCTTTCCACCGGTCGAAAGCATTTCTACCCAGACGATGCACTTCGAGCCTCTATCAAGGAGCTTCCTTACTACCTGAATGGCCGACGAGCTCATCGCCCACTTTTCTTGCGCTGGTTAGAGCAAGAATTTGGATCTCGAGAACCAGTCGATACATCCGAATTATCGATTGAGCATGTCATGCCCCAGAATTTAAGTCCTGAATGGCGAGCAGATTTGTCGGCCTGGTATCCAGGGGTTGATATCGACGAAATGCACAACACTTGGAAACACACACTTGGAAACCTCACTTTGACGGGATATAACTCTCAGCTCAGCAACAAGGGGTTCGCGTGGAAGCGTGAAGAACTTGCGCGCTCCGGACTTAGGCTGAGCACGAGCCTTATCGACAGTGAGCGATGGGGACCAGATGAAATTGCAGCACGTGCAGATTCGCTTACGGACTTAATCATTAAGGCATGGCCGGGTCCGACTACCGGCGATTTCTCAAGTGAATCGGAAAACCCTAAGTGGCGGAAACTCAAGGAAATTCTCGTTGCAATTCCTACTGGTCGGTGGACCAGCTACGGAGAAATAGCGGCAGCTATTGGTTCTGCGCCCCAGCCTGTAGGTACCTATATTGCGAACAACGTATTGCCTAACGCCTATCGAGTAATGAGAGCCTCTGGCGAGATCCCTGAAGGATTTCGGTGGTACGACGAGAGCGACACCCGCAATCCTCAGGAGCTTTTAGCATCTGAAGGTATTGAATTTTCAGCCTCGGGTCACGCGTCTAGGGCACAATTCCTTGATGCAGAAGACCTTTCTGAGTTACTGGAAATTCCCGATGCCACAGTGTAAGGATGGTGACGAGCTCAGGAGAAAGAGTCTGGCCCTGAGCTCTCATCTTCACTGGTTTCGTAAGGAAATTTCTCGAAGGCGAATATAAAGAAACCTGTATCACTTCAGGTATTTCATCCAGACCTTCATCACTTATCCGGCTAAACGAATAACGACGGCAAAGAAAGCCGGACTAAATCGAGACTCAATCACCTATAAATCGTTGACAATTCGCACAGTCTCCATAGCGACGCGCACCACTCGCCCGATGAGGTCCACAATGTAACGAGGATTCCCTACCTCGTCAGCCCAATCGTTCGGGTCATTAACAATGCCAGAGCCTTTGTCCTTCTTGACCTGGTAACTATCCAGGATGAGCCGGATTGGTCTGTAGATCCTCAGCCTCAAATCGTTCAAGTGCACCCGCGGCACTGATGAACTAGCTCCTATCGATGAGTTTCTTCGTAACTTGAGCCGCCAATTACTAAGCATTGGCTTCGGAGCGGCCACTCCACTTTGCGCATAAGTTATGGAGTACCCTCGCAAGCGTGCTGAACTAGTAGGTCACGCTCCCCCCCCGTATACACAGCACGAGGGCGACCATGGCGTCAATCACGGCTTTGTGACTACCGCGTGATGTGTCTAATTCGGGTTCTAAAACTTTCACATTGATGCCACACTCAGCGAGGCCACCGACAGTATTAACTGTCTCAGCCAGGCCGCAGCCCAGCCTTTCTGAGTGCGTAACCACGAGCGAACCACCCGTGCAAAGTACGCTAACGCGTCCTCTCCCCTGGTTGTTGCCGCGTCGTGTCCTAGGTTGCGTCAGTGTAGTTGCAGTTCGGATTGCATCCAGCGCCGATAAGCGCCTCACGCTGGGGAGCGCGTGATTGCCCCTATTTGATGTGAAGACACCGGCGTATCCGATAGAAATCGGTTATACCTTCACTGTTTCTGCCGCGGCTTCTTCGAGGTCCGCAGGGAGATCGTGGTGCAGCACGTATCGCCGCAAGAGCTTGTCAGTGGCCATGCGGGTCTTAAAGCGCGTGAGCTTCTTACCTGTCTGTTGATGGAAGTACTGGGCTGCAGCGTCCAGGTCAACAGAGTCAATGACATCATCGAAACGACCATACTCATTGATATGAGCCTCATCCACGTGTGCGGCGAGGATTGTACGCAGAAGCACAGGATCAACGCCGATAGCGCGGACAAGTTGCACGATCTCACGTTCTTGCTGCGTGAGTTTGTAGTCGTTGATGTAATCTTGCACTGTCTTACCTGAAACAAGGACTGCATCGCCTGATTGGATGTCATGAAGCCAGCGGTTTGCAAAGACCTGGTCGTCAGCGCTCAAGCGTGCGAAGCCGGCGTGCAAATCTGACAGAAGCTCATCGAGTTCAGGCTGTGGTACCCCGGCCTCGATGGCGCGCAGGTACTTCGTGTACTTCGCGTCGAGGTAGTCGGCGTCAATACGTGCAGTGTCGATGTGAGTGATGTGAACGTTGATGTCATATGGCGGAGGTCCATCGCCATCTCCCCCGCCGGGTGCTGGCTCTGGTTCACCGTCGGCACGGTCAAGCTCCTTGTAACGTGACAGCAGCGCGATATACACCGACTCGGTCAGTTCTACTGCAATCTCGGTGCCAGCCACCTGGTACGTGTCTTGCTCCCAGGTAAAGCCCTGGACCTGAGCTGCTTGGAGATGCTCGTAGAGTTCAGGCAGTACCTTCGCGAACTCAAGACGGTCGGCTTCATCGTCGGGCAACCGGGAGAAGTCGCCGATGCCAGCAAAGAGTCGCTTGATGATCGTGAAGCATTGGTTGATCTGCAACAAGTGCTCGTCGAGGTGATCAACGAACAGACCAAAGGGCTTATCACCTGAGTACAACTTCACGGCATCGTCGATGTTGCGTCGCATCGTGTACGGCTTGCGGTAGTAGCGGATCGAACCGAAGGGCTTTTCCGGGCCAAAGACGCGGTTGGTACGCGAAAACGCCTGGATGATGTTTTCATAAGCGATGACTTTGTCCAGGTACAGCGTGTTCAGCCACTTCGAGTCGAAGCCAGTGAGCATCTGATCGACGACGATAAGCAGGTCAATCTGCTTGTCGTGCGTAAACGCCGGCGTGTTGTATGGCGCCTTATGTGCCAGTCGTGCAGCAATATCGCGCTTAAAGGCGTCGTGCGTGGTCATGTTGAAGTGCTGATCAAACTTGGCGTTGTAATGCTCAAGTACTTCAAGAAGTCCGTCTTCTTTTCTAAGTTGAACCTCACCTGTGTTGTCGATGTTGGCATCAAACAGCGCAGTAACGTTTAAGTGCGGGTAGTTGTCACGGAAGATACGGAAGTACTCAATAGCCTCGATGATGGAGTGCGTGGCCAGAATCGCGTGAAAAGCACTATTACGGCTCAGGTGCACCCAGTGCTCTGCGATGTCTCGTGCTACGGCCGCGCGGTGTTCCGGCTGATCGTACTGCGCCATCGGAACAAAGTCCTCGATGCCCTTGTCATAGGACACATCCTCGTTGCACACCCCCGCCATCGGGACCTGGGCCTTGTCCATGTACTTCAGGAAGGTCTTTTCCTTCTTCGGATCGCTAAAAGCGTCCTGCTCGTCGACAGCCTTAGCCTGTTCGAGCGCGACAGATGTGCGCACGTCATGTGCGCGGTAGGTCTCAACCATCTCAGGGTCGAAGCCGAGCACATTACCGTCGCGGATACCGTCGGCAATGGAATAACGGTGCAGTTCATCACCGAAGATGGTGGCCGTGGTGGAATGCACCTTCTGGTTCTCATCGTGAATCGGTGTACCCGTAAAGCCAAAGAGCAGCGCGTCCGGCAGCGTGGTCTTGATATTCAGCAGCATGTCTCCGAAGGTGGAGCGGTGTGCCTCGTCAATGATGAACACGATGCGCTTGTCACGCAGCTTCTCTAGTACCGGTTCACGCAACGTGCCAGCCTGCAAGTGGTGGAACTTTTGCAATGAGGTGACAATCAGCACTGAGGTGTCGTTGGCGAGCAGTCGGAGCAGCTCATCCGCGCTGGCGGTGTCTGCAACGTCGATGGTGTCGCCACCATAGCTGCGGTAGTTCGCCAGCGACTGCGTGCCTAGTTCCACACGGTCAAGCAGGAACACCACCTTATCGGCGTTTTTGGAGTCAGCGATCAGCTGCGCGGTTTTGAAGCTGGTGATGGTTTTGCCAGAGCCGGTGGTGTGCCAGATGTAGCCGCCCCTGTTGCTACTGCCCCATTCGTGGCTTTCCACCCGGTCAGCGATGCGGTGAGCAGCAAAGTACTGGTAGGAACGCATGACCATGAGCACACCGGCTGCGCGGTCAGTTACCGTGTAGAAGCCAATAAGTTGGTGCGCCATCGGGATAGACAGCAGCGAGGTCACGACTGTTGGCCAGTCGTTGATCGGCTCGTTGTTGAAATCAGCCCAGTTGAAGAAGAAGTCAGGGTTGAACTTGCCTCCGGGGCCGGGGTTAGCGAAGTACAGAGTTTCACTAGGCGTCATCGCCACAAAGATCTGCACCAGCGAAAACAGCCCAGTGAAGACGCCCTCATGAGCGTATTTAATGATCTGGTTCGTCGCCTGCGAGACAGGCACGCCAGAGCGTTTGAGCTCCAGGTGAATCACCGGCATGCCGTTGATCAACAGCATAAGATCGCCCCTACGCTCAGGCATGAGCTTGTGCGCTGCAGTGGAGAACATCGGCTGCCGTGCGATTTGATAACAGGACTGGCCACCTGCAATCTCGCGGCGGTCGTAGATTTTTAGGCTCACTTCTTTGCCCAGGTTGTGTGCCTCAGGTGCATCGCGGGTAATAGCCACACTGCGCCCGTTAATGAACTCATTCAGCCGCAAGGGCGTGCGCAGCTCCGTAATTTGCTCGATGATCTGGTCCATCTCAGACGGCGTCAGCGGCACATCACCGAGGCGGTCCCGGTCACGGTTGTTGTTGTAGAGGATCTCAGCCCAGTTGTCGATGAGCTGGCGCTCAGTGGGACGATTAAGCACCTCATCCCAGCCGTGGCGGCGCAGCATGGCAACAACGTCGTCCTCGAAGCGATTCTCGTCTGTGTACGTCAGTGGTGTCGTCATGGTGAGCGATCCTTAGATAAACATGCGCTGCAGCAGTGCAGTCTTCGCTTGGGTCAGTTGTGTGATGTAGCGGTGCTCGGTAGCGATAAGGGCATCGAGATTAGCGAAGACCCCACCGATAGCACGCTGTTCTTCGAGGGTGGGAGGGGTCGTAATTGGCATCGCGGCGTATTCGGCGGAGTTTAGACCCGGTTGCCCTGAACGCTGCGATGTTAGTTTCACATATGTCCAGTACAAATCTGTCTGGGCGTAAGCCGCAATAAACTGCGGATGAGTGTTTCGTTTGAAGCGCGCTCGAATAAGGAATCCTGCCCAGACAGTCCTACCTACACTCTTACGGAACAGGTATGATCGCCCAACGGTAGCTCCCGTGCGCGCAAAGACCATGTCTCCTTCTTTAAGGAGAAAACCACGAATTATCTCTTCTTCTGCTCTGGGGGAAGTGACCAAACCCGTTCCGAACTGTCCAGAAGATTCGTCCAGATCAGTAATCCTGAGGTACTTTGTCACACCGTCATATTCTGTGGCAGCAGCGTTTAAACCGTATTTGAACGATTCCACTGTGTCACCGAAAGACACTCGTTTCCAGTGCCCGCTAAACCCGCCAAGCCGCAGCTCCGGTTCATCGGCACCATCTTGTGGAAACATGCGCTGCAATAGTGCGGTCTTGGTCTGCTGCAGGTTCGCTTGCTTGGCGCGGTGCTGCTCGATAAGCGCGTCGAGGTCAGCAAAGAGTTCACCGATGGCGCGTTGTTCTTCGAGGGATGTGGAGATCGTTATCGTGGTTCGTTCAATGGCCTGACTCGTTAGACTCGGCACACCTGTAGCCGTGTTTTTCGATTTCCAGTCAATACGTTGGAACACCGAGAAGAGAAAAGGCAAGTCGATACCGCTCTTGGCCATCACAAAAAAGAGGGTGTCAACGGTCCAGAAAGGTGCGCGGAGTAGATAGGGTTTGTCGATAGTTCCCTTTCGGCCAATACCGATTGCATCTTTGCTGTATGAAAGAGCCTGGTCGACAGACAGCATGTACCCGCCAGTTCCATATACAGGAATGCGGCCTTCGTTGAGATGCTTGTAATCGCGCCCATTACCGACTTCTACAAGGTCATTTAACTCGCTTGTCACCCACTCATCATCGAACCCATCAAACCGCAGCGCTGGCTTGTTGTGCTTAGTCACGCTGACCACCGCCCAGCATCTGCTTCAGGGCTGCGACAGCCTGCATGTCCGCATCTGAGCCAGTGAGCTGATCTAGCGATGTAAGCAGGCTGCGTTCAGTGGTAGCGATCTGCGTATCCAAATCAGTCAAGGGCGTGGCGTACTTATCCTGCAGGCGCTGCACCTGGTCAGCGAGTTCACGCAGAGCAAGCGATGGGAGGAGCGCAAGTTGGACCATCAAAGCTGCGATCCACTTCATCGACAGCACTTCCTCGATTTGCTCAGCGGTGAGGTTCTCAACAGTCTCGTGCGTCTTGGCCTCAAGCTCTTTGTCGCCCTTCTTGAGCTGCGAATTCACCATAGTCAGGCGGTCACGCAACTGCTTTGCCTCGATCTGAATAGCCTCGATGCTCCCCTCAGGCCACTGCTCGCCCTTCGGAAGGGTTGGAAGTGCCTTGACCGCCTTGTTGAGATTGTCCTTCAAGAAACCGTCTTCCTTGGCGTTGAGCACATCAGCAAGGTCGGTCTTGTCTTCTTCACTCAAACCTTCTACGATGGCGTCGAGATTTGCCTCGATGCTATCGCGCTCATCGGTCAGTTCGGATACTTGATCTCTCAACTGAGGCAGATAAAGGTCCTGGACGATGGCAAATGGTGCGACACGTCCCTCAAGACCAATTTCTTCATAAACCTTTTTCTTCGGCTTCCACTCCATGACAGGATCAATCACGCGCATTGCATCCCAGCCTTCGGTCTGCAGGATCGTCAAATCGTTGGCAATGACAAGCCACTTCTCGTGCAGTAGCTGATAGCCCTGGTACTCGTTGACCAGCGGTACCGGAGCCAGACGTGTAAACAGATCAGCCTTGATGCCATCTTCAGCAGTGTTGACTGGAACAGCCATGGCGCCATCGATGATGTCTGTTTCCAAGGACTCAGCAAAACCATCCAATGCCGCGTTCAACGTGTCTGCCAGCGCTCCGCCAGCACTGTGCTCTAAGATCGTTTCGCGAATGTCTGCAGTGCGGATGGTTGCGTAGCCGTTGGCATCTTCACCGAAGAGTGCCTCACGCAGGCCTGGCAGCACATCCCAGTAGCCGTCAAGAGCGTCGATCTCGCTGACAGGGATGCCGCCGTTGACGGTAGCGAAGAAGTCCACAGACTCCGGCGGCAGCGTCGCAGAGACGTAGCGCGGGATATTCAGGTTGTAGTCGTTCTCACGGATCTCATCGCGAGAAACAACACGTGCGAAGTGCTCGACGTCGCGGCGCGCATGGACAGTGTCAACTATGCGCTCGATGTCAAGTGCGCGCAGAACGTTGTTCTTGCCGTCTTTGATAAAGCCCTGGGATGCATCAATGAACAGCACATCGTCGTGGCTGCGCTGTTTCTTCAGCACCATGATGATGGTCGGAATGCCGGTGCCGTAGAAGATCGAACTCGGCAGGCCAATGATGGTGTCGATGTTATTGGCCTCGATAAGGCGCGTACGGATCGTCTCTTCTGCCCCTCCCCGGAAGAGCACACCGTGTGGCAGAACAATGGTCATGATGCCGTCAGGCTTGATGTGGAACAGCTCGTGGAGCAAGAAGGCGTAATCAGCCTTGTTCTGTGGTGCCAGACCATACTGCGTAAAGCGCGGATCAGTGTCCATGCCCTCTGGCTCCCACTTCTGCGAATACGGAGGGTTCGACACAACAGCATCGACAAACAGCGGATCGTACGTGTTCTCCGGGTCAGACTCGTCAAACATCGGCCAGTCGTGCTTCAGGCTATCTCCGTTGCGAGCGACAATGTTGTCCGCCTTAACACCACGCATGACCAGGTTCATGCGTGTGAGGTTGAAGGTGTTGTCTTTGAGTTCTTGGGCGTAGTACTTGATTGCATCTGGATCGCCCATGTAACGCGCGACAGCCTGGCCGATATTCAGCAGCAGAGAGCCAGAACCAGAGGTTGGGTCGTAGATAGTAATCGTGTCGCGGCCCTGGATGTGTGCTGCAACGATGCGGCTCATCACCTCGGAGACTTCGTGCGGGGTGTAGAACTCGCCAGCCTTTTTGCCGGAGTTCGCCGCAAACTTCGAGATCAAGTATTCGTAGATGAACCCGAGAACGTCGTAGCCCTGAGCACCATCAGTCGGGATGTCGTTAATGAGGTCGAGCAAGTCTTTAATAGCCTTCGTCTGCGACGTGGCGTTCGTGCCCAGCTTCGACAGACCCGTTTCCAGCGTGCGGAAGATGTCTTTAAAAACGTGGGCGCGGCTCGGCAGGAGAAGACGGTCAAATGCCGCAAGCGCATCACGGACATCAGCGACGTTGAAGTCACTGCCAGCAGCACGCCACGTCGAGTGGAGATTGTCGCACGAGATGAAGTAGCCCAAGCGGTTCTGTACGAACTCAACAGTCTCGGGGTCGTCTTCGACAAGCACCGCGGCAAGCTCATCGGGTTCGACGTCGTTGGCGTACATGAGTTGCTCAACCTGATCGGAGAGGAACTTATAGAAGATGAAGCCGAGAATGTAGTCCTTATACTCCTGCGCCTCGATCTTGGAGCGCATGGTGTTTGCGGATTCCCAAATACGCGATGCAAGTTGTCGTTTATCCATGATGAAGTACCTATTACCTGTCAGTATTAAATCGGTCACATCAGTATATCCACGACTGACGTACGGTTACATGCGTGTAACAACAGGTTAAATTTGTACGGAATCATCGTACGAGAAGCTAGGCGTAGAATACTCCGTTCATCAGCGATAGTGTGCAGGTAATTACTAGCTCAAAGTGGTTTTCACTCGGTGCGGGGAAAGGTTCTTCGCGCTAAGCTTTCTTGGCAGAATGCGAATATCCACCAGCGGCCGCGATAGTCAGCTTTTCTTCGGCGGCAGCTCCGCCTCCAGAACTCACCAAAGCCCAACCCCATCCAATTGCTCTACAGCTGAATAAAGAGTGTCGTCAAAAACCTCAAATCGTTTTATATGGCTCCGCAACTTGACGTTCGGTCTTCTTCGACGCTGACACAAATACCTGTACGTCAGCATCTGCTTCAATTTATATGCCACTAGTGAGAGCAACGCGTTCACTTCTTCAGCCAGATCCTGCAGCTATGCGATAGCCGTCTCCCCTTCGGGTGAAAACATCCCGCGGTAGCGCACCCAACAAATCCAGTCGACAGGTACATTTGAGAATAATAGATTCGATAAAGTCGTCCACCTTAGAGTTAATTGACACGTGAGAACCACTCGGTCTTGGCTTTAGAAGCAATGCTCTTTGTCTGAATTCGTTCAGTTATGCCCGTAGCGTGATTTAGGCGGGTACCGATTCGAGGAAAAATAGCGAAGCCTTCATCAAAGCCGCGCTCGTCCCCAGCCGAGACTCGGAGTATTTGACCGTGCTGTTCCATGCACCAACCATTACCGAGGGGCAGAGCGAGAACTATCTGATTACCCTGGCTGTAGGCCAGGACTTTGTCGACGGCCTCGTCAACGGTCATGACACGGAATTTGTAGCCGTGGGCAGTCTTTACCTAAAACTTCGCCGGAGCCAAGTCTCTAAAACTCTGCGCCGTAGTCGTTTAGCCATCCATAGATGCGAGTTCAACCGGAAGGCTCACGTCTTTGTCTTTGAGCGCTGGAAAAGCCACTGTGTAGCCTGTTGTCCAGCTCACCGGATTTCAACTGCTGCGCAATCGAAATACCGTTATTGGAGGCGGAAACTTCCAGGTCATAAATCGCAATATCCTCAGCTTTACGGGAGACTTTCTAATCCGAGCACGCCGCGAAGGTGCGCATGTCGAGGAACCCCTGTGTTGTCCATTCCTTGAGAGATTGTGAAAGCAGAGAAGTATATGGCACAAAGAAACGAATGCGAACCTTGCCGACGTTTTCCTTAGCTACGCGTTCAGCAAGGCGAAGGGCGGTAAACGTCTGACCGTTACCGCAAACCAAGATGAGTTTGCCGCGGTCACGCACGGCAAAACCAGCCATGCCACTACCAACAGCTCCCGCTGGTGCGGGCAAGACTCAAAAGTCTCGCGCTACGAGAAACGAGTTTGGATTTCAGCGCCAAAGCAAACGACAACCCAATTGAAAGGGATTCCGAAATGGCTGCTGAACTGATGCGGTTGGTTGGAATCAGCACATTAGCTGGAGCTTCTTCTGCGTACGAAGGTCGGTGATCAGTGATCGGAATTATAATGCGACTGCCGGGGTTATTCTGGGGCAGACGACGTAGTAAGAGATTGTCCAAACGTTACAAAGAATGAATCGAGCACCGTCGTGGCCAGGCCAGTCGTTGACCTATAGCACATGCACTCTATGGCTATCCACGTGCAGTCGTCAATACGACGAAGACCAAGTTGATGCCAATATCGGAGCCCCTCATATTACTCGTGCGAGCACCGATATACCTCGTTTAACTGAACTTCCGAAGGCCGGTCAGTGCAGAATCATAGTTGACCGTGAAATTTTCCATAGCGATACTGTACTTTATCTTCGGTTGATTCTCATGGAATTTTGAAAACTCAGATGGGAACAAAATTATCCCACAAACCAGATTCAATAGGGAATGATGAGTTAGGGACTTTTACCTACCAAAACTGAATTTTGAAGTTACCCAACATAAAGGGGCTACCTATATGGCGGAGTCAAGAACGAGCTTCAATCTAAAGGAAACAAGAAGAAACGGTAACTCAACGAGAAGAACGGTAAGCTTCCATAACGCCCTCCGCAAAAACGACAAACAAGAAAATTAACTAATAAGTATTTTATAAGCCAATTCAACCTAGAATCAAAAAATAAACGATACAACCGCCTCGCAATCAAAAGTTCCAAACTAGGATAAATTCGAATCAAGTATCATTTGATACCGAATACAGCGCAGAAAAGGGCCAGACCAGCGCCTTATATCACTATCCAAAGGATCTAAGACCACCAAATGCATCGAATAATCGCCATTTTCTTTGAGTTTCTTAAGGAGCGAAGTTGAAACCTGGAAAACTTTCCTAAACTTGCCATCAAAACTAATTATCGAATTATCCCTAACCTTGATGTCAGGCGGCAGGCGATTACCGCTTTCATCAACGGACCAAAATAAAAAATGTCCATCGTTGTTTTCCGGCTTTAAAAAGATTAAATATGCAGAATCATCGGAAAACTTATCAAAATCATTACAGCAAAACGAAAAAGAAATAGAGGGCGAAGGCTTTTCAACATAGTGCATCTTGACGTCTGACACCTCAAATGCAATTGGAATCTGATCAATCATCCTACCCAAAAGCTCGAGCCAGGCAGACATCATCAAATTATAGAGCCCGACAAGCGCATACCAGACGTTTTCCACTGACTCAAGAATCGAATCAGCGTCTTCTAAGCCTTGAACATCGGCGTTATGCGCGACATCATTTCGTAAATCGAATAAAGAATTGAATGTGTTTACCAAATCGATGGCCCTGCTTGAATCTCCATTACTTTCCAAGCGAAAGCACTCGTCAATTCTTTTAGAAAGCTTTTCCCGATCGCCATCAAAATATATAAAAGATAAATCACTAGCTAGTTGCCTAAAGACAGGAAACCTAAGGTTTGCCGACCGCGCCGTCGCCAATTCTTCTGCATATAGTTCTACGTTCTCGGCAGAATCAAATTCTATGGTAGCCATGAAAAGATTTTCATAAGCTGTTTTAATTGTGTCGTCCTTATTCTTCTCAAAAGACGCGATTCCTATAGCAGTTCTCGCAAACTGTTCTTTCGACCACAAGCCTGCGCTTTTAGAATTAATATCGGCACCACGGAGAGCTAGCCTCATTCGTAAGCTCTTATAATATTCAGGGCTCCGTCCACTTAAGATTGAGCTATAGGAGGCACAAAGTGCCCAGAAAGAGATACTCCAACTAGATAATAACGTCAGTGCACTTTCTTCAAAGCCGGAAGCTGCTTTAATAATCGCCGACCTTTGGACACTCTCTTTTTGATATCTAACTACATCAAAATCATTAGCCGGAGAGTTGTTTATCGATAATGAATCGAATCGCTTACTAAAACGAATCCAGCTTTTAATGAAAACCGGGACTGGATCGGGCAATTCAAGAGATGGAGCTACGATGCGATTCGGTGCAAACACTGTTTGATTCGATTGATTTGAGTCGAACCTAAAGAGCTTCTGCAATAAAGAATCGAGTAAAACGCGTATTCTACTTAAATACATTCAGATACCAGTTGCCTAATGAGATCAACGCGTGCCTTATAGAATTTATAGTCAGTTTTGCGCCCATCAAACATATCCCTATTTTTTACAAATTCCTTCTGATATGTTTCCAATATACGTTCCTTTGCAGAACGTATATCATCTGCATTTTTCAATAAACTCGAAAATGCGGCAGTCATAGCATCATAAACTGCAACTGATCTTCTGCCGGTCCTCACATACTTGCCTTCTTCAAGTTTCCAGTAATATAAAGCATCCATACCGAAAACTTCATATATTAGGTTGCATGTTTGTATAAAAATTTCGCCTATCTCGCGTACAATCGGCTCTGTCAGATTTCCATTTCCAAGTACCCAGTACTTATCCAGAAGTTCTTTGAATGTACCGTGTTTTATCAGATTGCGCTGCCGATTTGCAAAAAACCGTAATACGTGCTCTTCCGCAAGCTTTCGATTAACTAAGTTGTCTTCAGTACTCGTTAGGTTACTCGAGCCTAACGAAGGTACCTCAAACCCAGAATTAATAAGCCCTTCTATACCCCACAGTTTATGAAATCCAGTTGATACTTTTACTATTTCCTCAATCTCCAGCCTCAGAGGCCCTTCTTCAACTTTTGCATAGCGCAATTCTTGGGCCGTAAGCTGCATTCCTCCAGTATTTAGGCGCGCGAATACTTCTAGTTTTAAATCAGTTGCAGCATTCTTAGTTCTAGCGGATTCCGTAAGTAAAATAATCGAACTAAGGTATCGCCGATCAATGCCGCTCCGAATCCGATTAGGTAAATCTCGATAACGCATTCCGTTTAAAGGAGCCCATACTTCCAGTCCAGATAAAACCAAATCATTATTATAAAACTCTCGGATAGTAGCCATTCGTTGCTGACCATCCATGACTTCATATCGTGCATATTCAGTTTCGTACAAAAATACCGGTGGAATTGGTATGTTCATAAGGAATGACTCAATAAGCCGAGATTTTTTCTCTTGCGACCATACAACCTTGCGCTGGTATGACGGTGAAAGATTATATTTATCACTGTTTACAAGTGAAGTGGCTAGTTCTGGTAACTGTGTCCGGCCTTGCTCTGTCACAATACGGAATTCTCCGTTTGCATACTCTTCTTCTAAATCGGATGTGATAGGAACGGAAAATTTATTTTCCTTTTTGGTCGGCAGTTGTTCACCATTCAATAGTTTCATTTCTCCTCCAAATTGTTTGTCTTCATCATTCTAATCACATCAAAGCTTACCCGATGGACCGTGTCATCACGCTTTCAAGCTGCTGGAAACAGTCTCACAACCCCAACCTGGCCCGCCGCATCCGACACAGCGTCTACACGCTTCACGGCAGGGTCGGTGCCCCAGCGCTCGTCTGGCAGCGCGCTGACACCTTCACGACCAAAGCCGTCAGTCCCCACCACTACGTGTCCAGCCGCATCCTCACCAGCACCGAAGCCCTCAGCAAGAGCCACAGCGAGATCCGCAACCAAGCCAGCGCCGAACTCAGGGTCCTCGCCCTTATCAATCGCAGCGCGTGAGACAGTGCCGTGATTACCAACAATCACAATGCCGGCAGCCGGGCGGAGCGTCCCCTCCTCATAGTCGACGAAACCGCCGCCCTTCAGCGCCTCCAGCAGTAGCTTGCGGTCAGCAGCGGAAGCCCGCTCTCCCCCATCCTTATCCAGCTCCAACACTGGAGCCAGCGCCTGGCCAGCCTGTCTGCCCGGCTCACGGCGCTCCGGGTCCAGCTGCACATCAGCCGGCAGCGACGTAGAAACCGTGTCCTTCAGCTCGTCCGCACCAGCGGAGGAGAGGAACTTATCGGTCAACTTCAAAACGCCGGCATCTGGGGCACCGGCAGCGCGCAGGGTCTCGGAAACCCCTGCCAGTTGCTCCTCCGTGGCATCGGGAGTCGCGATAACCAGGACGGGCACGTCCTTCAGTGAGCCCTTGACAATCTCCCCGACAATGGGCTCGATGATTCGATTGGCTTCATCGGCACGCGCTTGCTGCGCATCAGCGCGGGCAACAGCGGCATCGCGCTCGGAGGCGGCACCAGTGCCGAAATCAATGCCAGCACCAGCAGGGTTCAGCACATAAGCACCCAGCGCAGCACCTGCCGCCACACCGAGGGCAGCACCTGTAACACCGGCTGTAAACTTCCCGCTCCTGCGCTTCTTCGCCATCGCCCGTCCCTTTTTCCTTTCGCCGACGCCTCAATCAGCACTGACAGCTGAAAACTCAGGCGCTCACAATGCTCAAGATACCGCTATAACTACTTAAACAGCCCCTGGAACCACAGTGCTATGGAGTTCCAGGTATCAATCAGATTCTCGCTGACAGAACCATCACCGGAAGTACCAGCGATAGCGAAGATCACCGCAACGGCGACAAAGATAGCGAGGATTGCCCAGGCCACACCGAAACCACGGCTGTTGACCTGGTAGAGGTCAGCGACCATGCGACCGTCGACAAGCTTTTCCCCGACCTTCAAACGCGACAGCAACGCCGACGGCACGCCGCTTTGATCCTCATCGTGGTAAATGCTGTCGATGTTCTGCGGGGCACCGACGGAGACGACCATGTCGGCGTCGTGATGCGCGGCGAACACCAGCGCCAGGTCAGTGGCGGAATCGGACAGCGCCGGGAAGGTCATGGCACCAATGCCGAGGTCCTGAATGCGCTCAAGGCCTACCGCGTGACCGTCCGGATCAGCGGGCAGGATCACGCAACCGGCAGACCGCAGTGCCTCGGAGTTGATGTTCTCCGGATCACCAATGATGTAGTCCGGCTCGTACTTCAGGTCGAAGAGCGTGTCGGCACCTGCATCGACGCCGATGAGCAGCGGCTCGTACTCGCGAATGAAGTTCTTTAAGTCTTCCAGCGTCTTGCGGTGTCCCTCACCAGGGCTGACCACAACGACCTTGCGGCCACGCAGCGGCTCCGTCTCGTCCGGAATGCCCAGGCCATCAATGTAGAGCGGGGACTCAGTCTTGGCGAACTCCACCAAGTTGCCAGAGAGCGCCTCCAGGCGGTCGACCATGCTGGTGCGCCCCTCGTCGAAGGCGCGCTCCAGCTCGTCCTGGTCGACCTCGTCGCCCTGTCCAATCAGGCGGTCACCGTGGTAGAGCTTGCCGTCGTCAAGCCTGCCGTTCTTGCCGTCCTTGAGCTTCTCAAAGACCTCGTCGCCGACGTTCTGCACCATCTCGATGTCGGCGTCGCGCATCATCTGCGGGCCGTAATTCGGCACAAAACCCGTGGTAAACGCGCCAGTGTTCACCACTGCGGCGACCTTGGCATCAATCAACTGCTGTGCCAGGGGACGCGAGATATCCGGCGCATCGATCACCACGATGTCGCCTTCGCCCATACGCTTCAGCGCACGATCCAGGCGGGAACCGTCCCGCACGGTCCCCGAAATGCCAGGAAGATCTTTTTCGTTCCGAGAGAACAGACTCATGGCACTTAGTGAAACATAAGTGCAGCTACTTGGCCGCGAAGGCGCGCCGAGCTTGATCCAGAAGATCTTGCGCGTGCGCACGTCCGGAGTCCGAATCGTCCAAGCCCGCCATCATCCGCGCGAGCTCGTCAATCCGCTCCTCGTCGCCCAGGCTCGTCACCTTCGACGACACCGCACCCGAACGCGCATCCTTGCTGACCACCAAGTGGGTATCCGCAAACGCCGCCACCTGAGGCAAGTGCGTGACGACGATCACCTGGTTGTTCACCGCCAACTGCTTCAGGCGCTTACCAATCTCCACAGCCGCGCGCCCACCAACACCGGCATCGACCTCATCGAAAACCATCGTGTGTCCGGCCTGTCCTTCGGCGAGGACAACTTCCAATGCCAGCATGATGCGGGAAAGCTCACCGCCGGATGCGGATGAGGCCAGCGGGCGCGGCTCGGCACCCTCGTGGGCACGGAGCTTGAACTCAATGTTGTCCACGCCAGCGGGGCCAAAGGTGTCGGCCTTGGTGATCTCCACCACCAGCGAAGTGTGTGGCATGGCCAAGCCCTTGAGTTCCTTGGTCACGGCCTGTTCCAGGTGCTTCGCGGCCTTTGCGCGGGCCTTGGAGAGCTTCCGCGCGGTGGTGCCGAGCTTCTTCTCCGCCGCCTTGATCTCCGCGGTGAGTTTGTCCAGGGCTTCGCCGGAGACATCCAGCGTGGCGAGCTTGCGCTCCGCCTTATCCCGCCAGGCCAGGACACCGGCGATATCTGGGGCGTACTTGCGGGTGAGGTTCTTAATCTCCACCTGGCGTTGCATCAGCTTGTCCAAGGACTCGGTTTCCTCCGGCAGGCCGGAGAGAAACGCGCCGAGACCAGCGGAGATTTCGGACAGCTGGCTGGTCAGTTCATTGAGCTGGTTGGAAAACTCGGTGAGTTCCTCGTCGTCTGCGGCGGCGAGCTCGTTCGCGGCGGCGCCGAGGAGTTCGGCGGCACCGGAGTCCTCGGTGGCGGCATCCATGCCGGTCGTGCTCACGGCGGCGGCGCCATCGATGGCGGCCAGCGCCACGGCTGCAGCGTCGCGGAGACCATCCAGGTCCTGCATGCGGCGGATCTGGGAGGCCAGGTCCTGGTCTTCGTCCGGTTCGGGTGAGACCGCATCGATTTCTTCGATGGCGAAGCTGAGCTGGTCGGCACGCATGGCCAGTTCGCGGCGCTTGGAGGTCTTCTCTTCTAGTTCTTTGGCCAGGGCGCGCCAGTGTGCACGCTGCTGCCGGTAGGTTTCCAGCGTTGGTGCGATGGTGTCGGCATCCATGCGGTCGATGGCCGCACGCTGCTCATCAGCGCTTTGCAAGCGCAGCTGATCATTCTGGCCATGAATGGCAACCAGACGGGTGGAGACATCCGCCAACGCCGCAGCCGAGGCACTGCGGCCTCCAACCCACGCCCGGGAGCGGCCCTTCGCGGAGACCTGACGGGCAAGCAGGTACTCGTCATTCTCATCGCGTTCGCCGCCGAGTTCAGAAACCACAGCATCGATGGTCGCTGACTCTTCCTCCGAGAGGTGCTCGGTGGACACGCGGCCTTCCACCAACGCCTTGTCTGCGCCGGTGCGCACGCGGCCGGCGTCGGCACGCGCGCCACAGAGCAACTTGAGGCTTGTGACCACCATGGTCTTACCCGCACCGGTTTCACCTGTCAGTACGGTCAGGCCTGGGCTGAATTCAAGCGTTGCATCGGGGATAACACCGAGGTCGCGGATGGAAATCTCAGTCAGCATGGCGCCTGCAATCAGTCCTTCCCTTGAAGTTGGGGTCTCGTCTGCCGTGTTTGGAGGCTATTGGGCTTCGGCGGGGCCGCGCCACCCGGACGTCGGCAAGCGGAACTTGTGCACCAGACGATCGGCGAACGGCTGATCGTCCAGACGCACCCAGCGAACCGGCTGCGCGCCGCGCTCGATTTCGATGCGGCTACCCGGCGGCATGGTGATGTTGCGGAAGCCGTCGAGCACCGCGATGGCCTCGGCGGTGTCGTGGTTGGTCTCAATCGCGATAGTCGAATGCGGTGAGATCACCAGCGGGCGGGAGAACAGCGCGTGGGCGTTGTTGGGCACGACGAGCATAGCGTCGAGCTCCGGCCAGAGTACGGGACCACCTGCGGAGAAGGCGTACGCGGTGGAGCCGGTCGGCGTGGAAATTAGCACACCATCGCAACCGTAGGAACTCACCGGGCGACCATCGACTTCCAAGATGACGTCCAGCACGCCACGGCGGTTGACATTTTCGATGCTGACTTCGTTCAGCGCCCAGCCCGAGCCAATGACGCGGCCGGTGGTGTCACGGACGGTGACGCGGATGGTCATGCGGTCTTCAATACGCCAGGAACGCTTGATGACGCGGCTAATTGCCTCCGTCATGGACTCCTGCTCCCACTCGGCGAGGAAGCCCACGTGCCCCATGTTGATGCCGAGCACCGGCAGGTCAGCCGAGTGCGCAATGTCAGCGGCGCGTAGGAAGGTGCCGTCGCCGCCGAGGACGAGGACGAGTTCGCATCCCGACGCCGCCTGCGGGGAATGCCAGTAGCGCGGGTACTTGCCGAGCGTCGGGTGCGCAGCCAGCGCCTCCGGGTTCTTACCGGCCAGCACGCGGATATCGATACCCGCGGCCTCAAGCAGCTCGGCAGCCTCGGCGGCCATTTCCAGGTTGGCGCTACGGCCGGTGTGCGGGACCAGCAGAATCTCGCGCTTGCCGGCGCTGGTCTTGGGCTTGCTTTCCCGTGAGTGAGTCTTCGCGCTAGTCATTGTGCGGCCCCTCCTCAACAGCCTTGGCGATGGCCGCAGCCATAGCCTCATCACCAATATCGCTGGCGCCGCCGTCTTTCACCAGCCACAGGAAGAACTCCACGTTGCCACTCGGACCCGGCAGCGGGCTGGCCACCGCCGCACGGAAGGACAGCCCCAGAGTGCGGGCGTATTCGGCGACTTCCTGGACAACTTCCTGGCGCAGCGCATCGCTGCGCACGACACCACCGGAGCCAAGGCGCTCCTTGCCAACCTCGAACTGCGGCTTGACCATTGGCAGCAGGTCAGCGCCCTCGTCGAGGCAGGAAACAATCGCTGGCAGGACCAGCTTCAAAGAAATAAACGACAGGTCGCCAACCATGACATCGGCCGTGCCACCGAGAATCTCCGGCGTCAACGTGCGGACGTTAGTACGGTCGAGCACAACCACCCGCGGGTCATCCTGCAAGCGCCAAATCAACTGACCGTAACCGACATCGACGGCGTAGACGGTCTCGACATCGCGGCGCAGGCACACATCGGTGAAGCCGCCCGTGGAGGCACCGGCATCCAACACCTTCCGGCCCTTCAAGTCCAGGCCCTGCGGCTCGAAAGCCTCCAGTGCGCCGAGCAGCTTGTGAGCCCCGCGCGACGCCCAGTTCTCGTCTTCTTCCAGACCACTGACGCGAATGGACACGTCCCCCGTCACCGCAGTCGCGGGCTTAGAGGCGACAAAACCACCGACCTCAACTCGGCCGGCTTTAATCATGTCCACTGCCGCCTCACGGGAGCGAGCAATCTTCCTTCGCACCAGCTCCGCATCGAGCCTGCGCTTAGGAGCTTTCTTTGCCACCGCGTTCACTTTCCTTCCCTGCGTGACGAGCCCAGGGCCTCATACAAAATCTCATGCGCCCGCTCAAACTGCGCGACTCTCTCCTGCGGCGTCGGGGCAGGTGCTGACAGTGCGGCCGCCACCTGCTCGCGGACGTCCTCCGGAGTTACCTCACGCGCGCCGGGCATCGCCGCCGGGCTAGGCGCAGGGCTCGGTACAGATGCAGGGCCGGGTTTCGGCCCCGGCACAGGACCAGCGCCCTGCCCCAGCCCCTGCCCCGGCTTCGGTGCAACCTCACTCATCGGCTATCACTTCCGCCAGGCAGCCAGCGCCGCCTCAGCAGCCGGGCCCTCCGCGCGGACCTGCGCGACCTCGACTGCGCCAGCACGACCAGCCTCAGAGTTCCACACCACATCTACGACCGTCAGCAGAGCCGCCACCGCGGCCTCCGCCGGGTTCACCAACCGAAGATCTTCCATGTCACCGCCAGAAAGAACGATGACACCGGCCTCCGCGTCGTCGTAACGCGCGGTGAAACCAGCCTGCGGAGCCGGACGTGCCTGATCCAGCTCACGATTCAGCGCAGTCATGTCAGCACCGATGAGCGTCGGGCGGTGCTCAGGCGGCGCCGCAACGACATCCATATGCGTGGAAACGCCTGTGACCACCATAAACGTGTCCATCTTTGCCGCATTTCCGCCCGCGATGTCGGTGTCGAGGCGATCCCCAATCGCCAGCGGATTCTTCGCGCCCACACGCTCCGCCGCCTTAATAAACATCGGCGGCTTCGGCTTACCCGCCGACAGCGGCGCCACGCCCGTGGTCGTAGAAATCGCCGCAGCGACCGAACCATTACCAACCAGGAAACCGCGCTCCGACGGCAGCGTCGTATCCAAATTCGACACCAGGAAGCGCGCACCTCGCGACACCGCCAGCGCCGCCTCCGACATCTGCTTCCACGTCATCTCACGGTTGAGCCCCTGGAACACCGCCGCAGGGTTGTCATCAGCGGAATCCACGAGGTTGTACCCCGCCTCACGAGCCAACTGCTTAAACGACTCCGCACCCAACACAAAAACGTTCGAGCCCGGCTCAATGACCTCCGCCGCCATCTCAATGGCCGCCTGCGCCGACGTCATCACATCGTCCGCGTGAACGTCATAGCCCAGCCCATTGAGCTGATCCGCCACCGTCTGCGGCGCGCGCGAGGCATTGTTGGTAATAAACACCATCGGCAGCGCCGCCTCAGTCAGCCCCTCCAGCGCGTTCGGAATCGCCGCGCCACCCTCGTAAATCGTGCCATCCAGATCCAGCAGAGCGGCATCATAGGAAGAAGCGACAGAAGCCATGGGGGTTCATTTCTCCTTTTACGAAATAGGAACGCTTTACGACGAATTGTAGATGCGCAGCCGGATTGCGCCAGCGGTGCGTTAGCGGTGGCTGATGTTGCGAGCCGGCAGCTGGGCTGATTACTTGCTCAGCTCTTCGATGCGCTCGCGAGCATCGAGCATCTGGTCCACATCGATCTTGGCGCAGCGGGTAAACCACACCTTGGCATCATCTTTACGACCGGCCTCCACCAGCGCATCAGCGTAGGCGTAGAACAGACGAGCTGCTTCGAAGTCCTCGCGGTCCGGGTTCAGGTCCTGGGTCTCCAGCTCAACCAGAGCCTCATCAATCTGACCCATATCGCGGCGAGCACCTGCGGCGACAATAGCCAGCTCAGTCTTGGACTCGTTGTCCAGCTGCTTGGCTTCCTCGGAGCGAGCCAGCTCGATGGCCTTCTCTGGACGGCCGAGACCGCGCTCACAGTCCGCCATGACCGCGAGCATGCCAGGGCCACCGGAGATGCGGCGAGCAGCACGCAGCTCCGCCAGGGCTTCCTTCCACTCACCTGCGTGGTAAGCGGCAACACCAGCGGTCTCACGAACGACACCGACGCGACCTGCGCGGTCCTTCGCTGCGCGGGCGTGCTCCAGAGCACGCTTCGGGTCTTCAGCCATCAGGATTGCGGACATAATCATGTGACGAGCAACCTTGTCGGCGTTGTCCTTAGCCAGGCTCTTCAGATCCTGGCGCACGCTCGGGTCGAGCTCATCTGCACGAATGTCATCTGGGAGCTTCGGCTCGTTCTTGCGGGCCTCAATGCGCTCCTCGCGGAAGCCTGGGCGCTGCGGGCCGGTGCGGTGCGTACGCCCCTCATCCTGGAAGCGGCCACCACGGTTGGAGCGACGTGGCTTGCCGCCACGACGGTCGAAGTTGCGGCCTCCCTGGCCACCGCGTCCGCCCGGGCCGCGACGATCATTACGGTCATCGCGATTGTAACCACGACCGCCACGGCCACCGCGTTCATTGCGGTCGCCACGGTTAAAGTCGCGATCATCGCGATCATCACGACGGAAGCCCCGCGAACCACGGGAATCGCGGTTACCGCCATGACCACCGTGACCACCACGGCCACGACCACCTGGGCCACCGCCCTGTCCACGACGGTCGTTGCGGTTGCGCCCGTTAAAGCCGCCCTCACCACGACCATGGGAACGGTTAGACCCGCGGTTTCCGCGATTTCCTCGGCCTTCGCCGGAACGAGGACCTTCGTGCTCAGCCATGAAGTCGGAGCTCCTTATATGTAATGAGTAAAAGAATTTATGTGTTTTCAGGCTACCAGCAACCCCGGATTGCCTGGTGGTCTACCTAAAAGACCAAACTTTCATACTACTGCTAAGACCTGCCCACATTCCAGCCCAGCAAACGCGCGGAACCTGTGGCCTTCCCCACTGCCTGGGACAAATCCCAGACAGCCAGGCCAACCCAGTCGTCGGTGGTGAACTGCGCGGTAGCGGTGGTTCCCTCGACGCGGAGCTCATGCTCAGCATCCGAAAGTCCGTCTGGCACGGCGAGGTTGGCGCCCAGGGCGTCGTTAAGCAATGCCTTGAGTGCGCGGGCATTTCCCTGTTCAGCGCGATGTGCGGCGCGGCGGAAAACGGTGAGCGCTTCCTTGGCGGCATCCTCGGGCGTCACTGTGGTGTCGACGGCGAGGTCAAAGAGGCCTTCTTGCTCGAAGGTTGCGGCCTTGGGCGTCTTGGGCTCGGAACTAGGCGCGGCGGGCGCGGTTTTTGTCGGCGCGGCATTCGTCTGCGCGCGACTACCCGAACCAGCGAAACCTGGCCCCTCCGGCACGGCGGTGCCCTTCTGATACGCGGTGGCGGCGGCGCGGGCACGCTGATCAGCAGCCTCGTTCATGTCGTGGCCAGAGTGTCCCTTGACCCATTCGAGGTGAATATTGCGGCCAACGAGCAGCTGGTCGATGTCCTGCAAAATGTCGACGTTGAGGACAGGTTTACCGTCGCGCTTCTTCCACCCCTTGCGCTTCCACCCCGGCATCCACTTAGTGACAGAGTTAATCACATACTGCGAATCACACAGTACGAAAAGCGGCTCGTCGGGAATGTGCGCGGTGGCGCGGAGGAGCTCGGCGAGTGCGGTGAGCTCCCCGCGGTTATTGGTTCCTTCTTTCCATCCGCCGGCGGCCCAGCAGCTGTCGTCGATATACCAGCACCACCCGGCAGGTCCGGGGTTGTGCAGGGCGGAACCGTCAACAGCAGCAGTAATAGTCATGAGGCTAGATTGTATCGGCTGCGTGGGGCCGGCCAGGAATTGGATTAAGAGCCGTAGCAGGCGACCGGACCGTGCGGCCCCTCGACGATGTCAATCTGGGTATTGAAGATTGGGCTCAGAACCTCCGAACGCATCAGCTCTGCGGTAGGGCCGTGCTCTACAATCTGGCCGTCTTTGACCGCACAGATGTAATCGGCGTAGCGAGCCGCGAAATTGATGTCATGCAACACCACCACCATGGTGCGACCCAACTCGCGCACTGCAGTGCGCAGGTACGACATGATGTCGACCGAGTGAGAAATATCCAGGTTGTTCAACGGCTCGTCGAGAAGCACGTAATCCGTCTCCTGACAGAGCACCATTGCGACATACGCACGCTGACGCTGCCCACCGGAGAGCTCGTCGAGGTAGCGGCCCTGGAGCGCCTCAAGATTGAGGAACTCAATGTATTGGGAGATGATGCGCTCGTCCTCGGCGGTCAGACGCCCCTGGCTGTACGGGAAACGGCCGAAGCTGACCAGCTGGCGCACGGTGAGGCGGGTGACGAAGTGGTTGTCCTGGCGCAGAATCGACAGCACCTTCGCCAGATCCTTCGACTTGGTCTTGCCCACGTTGTAGGGGCCGACGTTGATGTCGCCGGAATCGACGGCAAGGAGGCGGCCAATCATAGTCAAGAGCGTGGACTTGCCCGCACCATTCGGCCCAATCAGAGCCGTAATCGCATTGGTTGGAATTTCCAGGTCAACGGGGCCAATTGACACCTCGCTGGTATAGCTCTTGCTTACACTGTCGAGGAGAATCATAGCCGTCCCTTCTTCAAAACGACGTAGAGGAAGATCGAACCGCCAACCAGCTCGATGATGATGGACACCACGCCCTGGGCATAGAAAACGTGATTGAGGATGAAATACGCACTGGCCAGCGTGACGTAGCCGATTAGCGCCGCCATCGGCAGCACAAAACGATGGTCATAGGTATCCGCAGCCTGGTACGCAATGGTCGCGACCAGGAAGCCGAGGAATGTCATCGGGCCGACCATAGCCGTCGATACTGCCATCAGCACGGACACCGCAACCAGCACGGTGATGGACCGAACCTGGTAATTCACGCCCAGATTCGTCGCGACTTCACGCCCCAACGACATGACATTGAGGGCCCGCGAATGCAGCGCAATCACCACGATTGCCGCGATCACCAGCGGGATCGCCACCGGGAAAAACTCCGGGTCCGCGTTGTTGACAGAGCCGAACAGCCGCGCCGTCAGCAGGTCAAAATCCGAAGGCGTCAGCATGCGCTGCATAAATGTCGATACCGAGCCCAGCCCGCCACCGATAACAATGCCCACCAGCAGCATGCTGTGCATATCCGCGCCCTGCCCAGTCAACAGCCACGCATACAGCACCAGCGACAGCCCCACCATCAGCACGAGCTGCAGCACAAACGCCCCAACCGAGCCGGCATTCATCAGACCCGTCGCCCCGAAGAAGTACACCGCAGCGGTACTGATAGCCACGTACAGCGCTTCAAACCCCATAATCGACGGCGTAATAATTCGGTTATTCGCAATCGACTGGAACGCCACTGTCGCGACGGCATGGCAGCAGGCAACCACGATCATGGCAATTACGGCATCAAGACGCCGGCGCGCAATCAGCCAAAAACCATCCGTACCGAACGGCAACGGGTTGTCCCACGCAAGCAGGCCCGCCGTAAACAACACCGCCAGGCCCGCCAGCGCAGCAATGATAATCCAGTACCTGCGCGCCGCGGCGGCCGTGCTAAACGACGTCGTTTGCGGCCCGGCCTGGTCGGCCACCGTGTGAGTTGAACTGAGATTAAGCACGACGCCGCTCCACAATCAGATAGACGAAGATGGCAGCACCCAGGATGCCGAGAATCACCGATACCGGAATCTCGAACGGGGCGATAATGACGCGGCCAATCAGGTCCGCAATCGTCACAATGGCAATGCCCACCAGGCATACCCAGGGAAGATTGGAGCGCAGATCATCGCCACGGAACATGGAGACGATATTCGGGACGATGAGCCCCAGGAATGGGAGGTTGCCCACCACGACGGTGACCAAACCTGTTGCGATTGCAATCAGCCCCGTTCCCAGGAACACGATTCGCTTGTAGTTCAGACCGACGTTGGTGGCAATGTCCTCACCAAGCCCCGCAACCGTTAACCGATCGCTGAATACGAAGACGATTGCAACCACGATGACGACCAGCCACAGGAATTCGTACTGCCCTTTATAAATGGCAGTAAAAGAGCCTGCGAACCACACGCCTAGCGACTGCAGCATGTCCGTCTGTAACGCAAAGAAAGTCGAAATCGAACTGACTACCGCACCCAACATGATGCCCACGATGGGCACAACCAGACTTGACTTCAAAGCGACACGGCGCAAGAACAGGAAGAACACTGCCGTGCCGATGAAAGCGAAGATGATTGCCCCGCCCATCCGGCCAAGCATCGAGGCCGAAGGAAAGAAATACATCACGAAAATCAGGCCGAGACCAGCCCACTCCGTGGTTCCCGTGGTGGTGGGTTCGACAAACTTGTTGCGCGTAAGTAGCTGCATGACCAAGCCACACATCGCCATCGCGGCACCCGAGAGCACTAGTGCAATGGTGCGCGGTATACGCGTAGTGGCGAACATCTCCCAGCCGTCGTCGGCGCCCAGGATGTCGTATTGGCCTACAAACAGCGACATAGCCACCAGGACTGCCACAAAGGCAATCCCGATGGCTAGTCGGGAATCCAGTAACTTCTGCATAGAGTTGGTGAGGTACTCCTGTGACTGGTCAGAGAACTATTAGGCCTGCTCGAAGGCGTCGGCAAGCCCGTTCAGAATCTCCGTGTACGTGACGATGGACTCGTTGGTGTAAGTGTCCTCTGGGGCGTAGTAGATCTTGCCCTCCTTGACTGCCTTCACGTTCTTCAGCGGAGCGGCTTCCTCGACCACAGACTGTGCCGAACGGTACTCATCGGTACCGCGGACAGAGGTGCCAGCATCGCGGTCAAGCACCATGATGAAGTCCGGGTTTGCCTCAGCGATGGACTCGGCGGAAATCTCATCACCCTGGTGGTCATCGCTGGCCTTGTCGACCTCCAGCGCCGGCTTCATGCCAATCAGGTCGAACAGCGGGCCGAAGGTACGACCAACAGTCGGAGCAATGTAACCGAGGGTGCCGCCCGACGAGTTCAGCGCCATGACCTTCACGTCCGGGTTGTAAGCCTTGCGAGCGCGCTCCAGAGCCTTGTCAAAGTCTGCGATGAGCTGATCGGCTTCCTTCTCCTTACCGAAGATGGCGCCCAGGCCCTTAGCGTGCCGCTTGAGCTCCTCGTCCAGCGGCTTGCCCTCGCGCGGCTCAAACTCCACAATCGCGGAGTTCGGAGCGAGCTTCTTCAGGTCATCGTAGTACTTGCCGAAACGCTGACCGTTCACAATCAGGTCCGGGTCAGCAGCAGCAACAATTTCGAGATTCGGCTCGCGGTGATTGCCGATGTCCTGAACGTCAGGATTGTCCTTGTAGTCGGAAACCGTGAACGGGATAATCGGTTTAGGAGCTGCAGCCAGCTTAATACCCCACTGATCGAGCATCTCGAAGGAACGGTTATCCGTGGCCACAACAGAGTCAATCTCGGCAGGTACGGTCTGCTCACCATGATTATCAGTAACGGTAATAGTAGACTCGTTGCCTGCAGCTGCAGACTTATCCTCGTTACCGGCATCAGTAGAACAAGCACCAAGAACAAGTCCAAGGCTCGCAACAGATGCAACTACGATATTGCGAATACGGCCGGAGTTAGAACGCGCCACTTAAAGGCATCCCTTCGGTCACAGTAGGATTGTTAAACAAACGCCACTTAGACGCCGTTACCCAATCACTTACTTAGGTAATCATTACCTGTGAAACATTAGCTTAGGGTTCCCTATTTAACAAGTAAATACGTTATGAAATTACGCAATATTTAGGGTGGAGTTCTTCTATTTGTTTAGCATTAGCTCATTTGTGCAGGTAAAGGTATGACTGCAGCGTTCGATAACGGGGGTAACTTGGGCCCTACCGAAGGTAGCGTGTGCACTATCGACGCATGTTTGGGCCTAGTTGGGCGTAGTTGGGCCTAGTTGGGGATGAGCTTGCGGCTTTGCTTGTGAGTTGGGGCTGTAGGCGTGATGGAGGGGTTGTGGGCGTGAACGGGGCTGCGGGCGTGGATGGGGGACGCAGATGTGAATGGGGCTGTAGGCGTAAATACGGGCTGCAAAGGTGAAACTGTGTGAGTTTATGACACTTTCAAGCGGGTAGGTTCAGGCGGTGAATGCATCACCACTTTCGACCAGGAGAAGTAGTGAAGCAAACCCGCCGAACGAAATACAG
>NZ_JASPJP010000016.1:0-47989 GCF_030232615.1 Corynebacterium sp. MSK035 | reverse complement strand
ACTGCGTAAATCTAGACCGTTGTGACACACCTCAATCATGCTCGAGCACAGGCCCACAATTAGGAGACACGCCCTAGTCAAGCTCGACCCGCACCCGCCCGTTGCGGTTCTGGTCTTCTCGTGGCGCAATACCCAGCGCGGCGGCGGGGAACAGAGCCGTGACGGCAAACAGCGCGGGGAAGCCCGCAGCGGCCACAATCGCACCCGAAACCGGAGGCGTTGCAGCGTAGATAATGTTCTGGAACGTGTTCTGCGTACCCATAGCGCGTCCGGACCAGAAGGGGCCTGCGTATTCAGCAACTGCGGTGAAGGCGAGTCCATTCGGGCTGACCACAGCAACGGCCAGTGCGCAGACCAGCAAAGTTCCAAGCGTGCGCCAATCAGCCCAGCTGGCAATCATCATTGCGACAGCCAAAACAAAGGTCGCACCCGAGACCCAGCGGTAGGGGCGGATGCGAGATCGCACTCGGTCAGAGACCACACCCATCAGTGCTCGCGATCCGGCACCGAGCAGCTGCGAGACCATCACAATTGTGCCCGCCGTGCCATCGGAGTACCCCACAGACAGCAACCACACCAGAATGTAGGCACCCATCATCGACTGCGGCCAGGACAGCAGCGCCGAGGCGATGTGGATGCGCACGAGGTACTTGCCGTCCCGGTAGGGGCTGGCCGTGACGGTGGGGTTCGAGGCATCAGGGCGAGGGGGATTCTTCACGCCTATCAGTACAAGCAACGCCAGCACGGCGCACAGGATTGCGGGCATCGCGAGTGCGACTCCGATGCTGTAATTCTGCGCGAGAGGGTGCAGGGTTACCGCTGATAGTGCAGCGCCGAGGGGCTGAGCCATTTGGCGAATGCCCATCGCAGTGCCGCGCTGATGCGGTGGGTACCAGCCCGACACCACGCGGCCGGATGCCGAATTCACGCTCGCCGCCGCACACCCGGCGAGAAAGAGCGTGGCCCCGAGCAGAGCCGGGCTTGACGACGAAGCTAGCGCCGCAAGCCCCGTCGTTAAGGCAGTAGAGGTCAGGCCGGCGAACAGAGCTGCGCGTTCGCCATAGCGGTCGACAAACCAGCCCCAGGCGATGAGCGTGAAGACAATACCGGCCGCCGGCATTGCTGCGACGAGGCCGGCGGCGGAGAGGCTTAAGCCGTTTTCCTGTAGGGATGGGATGAGAAAAGGCACACCCATGTGAACGACGGACGAACCGACCGCCGCGAACATGGACAGAAGAAGGACAAGGTGACGGTAAGCGGGCATTACAGTCGGGAGCTCATCTCTTCAGCGGCGCCGAGAACCTTTGCGCCCCAGCATTCGTAGGGCGACGGAGTCATGCGCTCCACGGGGCCGGAGACGGATAGGACTGCAATCATGCGCTGGTTGCTGTCGAAAACCGGGGCGGAGACGGAGGCAAGTGCGGGGTCGCGCTCACCCATGGACTCGGACCAGCCGAGACGTCGGCAGTCGTCGAGGTCCTGTTGGTTGAAGTCGGCGTCGGGAAGCATTCGCTCAGCGAGGTTGGCCGGGCCAAAGGCCAGGAGAACACGTGCGGCGGAGCCGGCGGTTAGCGGCATGCGAGAGCCAACTGGCACGGTGTTGCGCAGTCCGGTGGCGGGCTCCATGGAGGCAATACAGGTGCGGGTATCGCCGGTGAGACGGTAGAGCTGCACGGACTCTCCGGTTACCTCTACTAGCTTCGGCAGGATGTGCGCTGCGGCGTCGGCAAGCAGGTCGGTTGTGACAGGCGTGATCTCGGTGAGGCCGGGGCCCGTCGTCCAGCGGCCGTCCGGAGTGCGGGTGACAAGGCGGTGTACTTCCAACGCCGTGGCCAGCCGATGGGCGGTGGCGCGGGGCAGGCCGGTGTCGTCACAGAGCTCGGCGAGGGTGCGTGGAGTTTCTGCAACAGACTTGAGAATGAGTACCGAACGGTCGAGAACCTTAATGCCACTTAGAGCTGGCGTCTCGGATGTGCTAATCTGTCCCATGCCATGATATTAACATCTCATTCCTTGAGATAAAAGAGATATATCCGGAAGGCGGCTCACCCACTATGCGCACCACGGACACCAGCCCGAAGACTCTGGCCGAGAAAGTCTGGCATGACCACGTAGTCAAGCAAGGCGACAACGGCGAACCAGATCTGATTTATATCGATCTGCACCTCGTCCACGAGGTTACCTCGCCGCAGGCTTTTGATGGCCTCCGTCTGGCAGGGCGCAAGGTACGCCGCCCGGATTTGACCATCGCAACCGAGGACCACAACGTTCCGACCACTGTCGCCGGCGGCAAAATCAATCTGATTGAGGAGCCGACCTCTCGTACCCAGATTGCCACACTGCGCAAGAACGCCGAGGAGTTCGGTATCCGCCTGCATCCGATGGGCGACCGCGAACAGGGTATCGTGCACGTCGTCGGCCCACAGCTGGGCCTGACTCAGCCGGGCACCACCGTCGTCTGTGGTGACTCGCATACCGCAACCCACGGTGCTTTCGGTGCTATGGCCTTCGGTATCGGTACCTCGGAGGTTGAGCACGTTCTGGCTACCCAGACCCTGCCGCTGAAGCCTTTCAAGACCATGGCGGTCAACGTCACCGGCGAACTGCAGGATGGTGTTACCGCCAAGGATTTGATTCTGGCGATTATCGCCAAGATTGGCACCGGCGGTGGTCAGGGCCACGTTATTGAGTACCGCGGCGAGGCCATCGAGAAGCTGTCGATGGAAGCCCGCATGACCATTTGCAACATGTCCATCGAAGCCGGTGCCCGTGCCGGCATGATTGCTCCGGACGAGACCACCTTCGAATACCTGAAGGACCGCCCGCACGCGCCGCAGGGCGAGCAGTGGGACGAGGCAGTCGAATACTGGAAGTCCCTGGTTACTGACGAGGACGCGAAGTTCGACAAGGTCGTTGAAATCGACGGTTCCGCGCTGACTCCATTCGTTACCTGGGGTACTAACCCTGGCCAGGGCGTGCCGCTGGGGGAGACCGTGCCAGATCCGGAGTTCATCGCTGAGGACTCCGACCGCATCGCGGCCGAACGCGCACTGGAGTACATGGATCTGAAGCCGGGCACCCCGATGCGCGACGTCAAGGTCGACGTGGTCTTCGTAGGTTCCTGCACCAACGGCCGCATCGAGGACATGCGCGCCGTCGCCGACGTGCTGAAGGACCGCAAGGTTGCCGACGGCGTCCAGATGCTCATCGTGCCGGGCTCCGCAAAGGTCCGTGCGCAGGCTGAGGAAGAGGGACTGGGCAAGATCTTCGAAGAGGCAGGCGCCGAATGGCGTATGCCGGGCTGCTCCATGTGCCTGGGCATGAACCCGGATCAGCTGACCCCGGGCCAGCGTTGCGCTTCGACCTCCAACCGCAACTTCGAGGGCCGTCAGGGCAAGGGTGGTCGTACCCACCTGGTCAGCCCGGCTGTCGCCGCAGCCACTGCCGTCGCCGGTCACTTCGCAGCACCGGCTGATCTCTAACTGACTCTCACTGCCGATCTTTGTACAACAGACCCAAGCAGAACTTCTAAGGACCTTTCACTATGGAAAAGTTTGATACTCACACCGGCGTCGGCGTTCCCCTGCAGCGATCCAACGTCGACACTGACCAGATCATCCCGGCTGTCTACCTAAAGCGCGTCACCCGCACCGGATTCGAGGATGGCCTGTTCAGCAACTGGCGCAACAACGAGTCCGACTTCGTGCTCAACCGTCCGGAATACGCAAAGGGCTCCGTCCTCGTAGCAGGGCCGGACTTCGGTACCGGTTCTTCCCGCGAGCACGCCGTGTGGGCCCTGATGGACTACGGTTTCCGCGTCGTCATCTCCTCCCGCTTCGCCGATATCTTCCGTGGCAATGCCGGCAAGGCGGGGCTGCTCGCCGCACAGATGCAGCAGTCCGATGTCGAGCTGCTGTGGAAGCTGCTGGAGGCTAACCCTGGCATGGAGCTCACCGTCAACCTGGAGACCCGCACCGTCGAGGCCGGTGAGCAGGTCTTCCCGTTCGAGGTCGACGACTACACCCGCTGGCGTCTGATGGAAGGGCTTGACGACGTCTCCCTGACCCTGCGCAACGAAGCGGACATTGTGGCCTACGAGGAGAGTCGTCCGGCCCACAAGCCTAAGACGCTGTAGGTCAAAATCCTCACAAACTACTTCACCGGCAGCGCCGAGGCGTAGTAATCAGCCGTGGTCATCACACCGTCGTTGAAGCCCAGCACCCAGGCAGAGCCCTTCTTGCACAGGATTTCCTCGTCGAAGGGCAGGGTGCCCTCAGCGGACCAGGCGGCAAGCAGGTCTGGGATGGTGATGCCCTGAGAGCAGATGACGCTGACTCCGCCTAGCGCGACAATGTCTTCGAATGCCTTCTTGGACTCAACCTGGTTGGCAATCCAGTGCTCGTCGCCAAGCCGTTCGTCGACTGTGACCTGCATTCCCAGCTCTGCGGCGAGTGGCGCGACGGTGTCCTGGCAACGCACGGGCTCGGCGGAGTAGATCCGCTCGGGGCGGAAGCCTTCCAGGGCAGAGACGAGCAGTTCCGCTTGACGACGTCCCTTCTTATCCAGTGGCCGCAGTGCATCATTGCCGTTCCAGTTGGTGCGACGGTGCGCACGCCCATGGCGAACCAGAATGAGACGGGTGTCCGGTTCCTTGTTCATGCGCTTGCGGGCCTTGACCAGCACGTCGCGGTCGAGGTCGTAGGACAGCAGCTCCTCGGCTTCGTCCCAGGAGACCCAACGAAGCTCGTTGACCTCGGAGTTCTGTTCGAATTCGCCGTCTAGAACCTCAGCGGTCCAGTACCAGACCAGCTTCGTTCGTCCGGCGACAGGGTAAGAGACGTTGCCGACGAGCTTGCCCAGACGGACGCGGTAGCCGGTCTCTTCCCAGATTTCGCGGACGGCGGTGGCAATGAGGTTCTCGCCGGCGTCGAGCTTGCCTTTCGGCAGCGACCAGTCGTCGTAGGAAGGACGGTGAATCACGCAGATTTCAGGGTTATGGACATCGCCGCGCCATAGAACCGCGCCGGCCGCGAAGGTCGGCTTGGTGACATCCTGACCTGGCTTCGTCGGAATCTGGCGCAGGCGACCGGTCACGGAGGTATCGCCCTTGAGGTCCTTGTCCTCTTCGTGCATCATCGTGAATTCCCTTTCAATCCTTTGTCGCCGACCTAGTTTAGTATCGCAGTGTGAGAACGTCTCGCTAGACTTGTTGGAGATTAGAGGCTAACGGAGGAAGGTCGCGGCGATGGTGCAAGTTTCAGTGATGGGTGCGGGCTCGTGGGGCACGACGCTCGCCAAGGTTTTTGCTGATGCGGGCAATCCTGTACGGCTGTGGTCGCGACGTGCGGAGCAGGCACAGCGTATTCAGATCAGCCGCGAAAACCACGACTACCTGCCTGGTCTGGGGCTGCCGCGCAACATCGAAGCCACCTCGGATGCAGAGGCCGCGCTGAAGGGCGCGGATGTGGTGGTGCTGGGCGTGCCCTCGCAGACTCTGCGTGACAACCTCAAGGTCTGGAAGGACTTCATCGGGCCGGAGACGATTCTGCTCAGCCTGGCCAAGGGTGTGGAGCGCGAGACACATCTGCGCATGAGTGAGGTCATTGCGGAGGTCACAGACCTGCCAGCAGAGCGTATTGCGGTGCTGTCCGGCCCGAACCTCGCCCGCGAGGTTGCGATGGAGCAGCCAGCGGCAACGGTCATTGCTTGCGCTGATGAGAACAATGCCAAGATGATTCAGGCGGCAGTTGCCACTAATTACTTCCGCCCGTACACCAACACCGATGTGATCGGCTGCGAAATCGGCGGTGCCTGCAAGAACGTCATTGCGTTGGCCTGCGGTATGGCCGCTGGTCAAGGAGTGGGTGAGAACACGCTGGCAACCATTATCACCCGTGGCTTGGCGGAAATCACTCGTCTGGGTAATGCCGTCGGCGCAGAAGATAAGACTTTCGCGGGATTGGCGGGCCTCGGTGACTTGGTGGCCACTTGTTCCTCGCCGCTGTCGCGTAACCGCACCTTCGGTGACCGTCTCGGTCGCGGTGACACGATGGAGCAGGCGCAGCACGCTACGCGCGGTCAGGTGGCTGAGGGTGTGATTTCTTCAATCTCGGTCCGTGACCTCGCTCGTCGCAATGGCGTGGAAATGCCAATTACTGAGGCCGTTTACGCCGTCTGCCACGAAGGCGCGAAGGTCGATGAGACAATTCGCAAGCTGATGGGGCGAAGCCGCAAGTCGGAGTAACCACTTCAACGAGGTCGGGGCTAAACTAAGTCACCATGACTTCGTCGAATAGCTCGTCTGCAGATCGCATTTCCGTCGCCGTCATCTACGGTGGCGCAAGCCCTGAGCACAGCGTCTCCTGTGTCTCGGCCGGCGCAATTATGGATCACCTGGATGAGGACCGCTTCCGAGTGGTTCCCATTGGTATTACCAAGGATGGTGTCTGGACCGTCGGTACGCGTGAGACGGATACGCTGCGCACACAGGGGCGTACGATGCCGGAGGTCATCCCGGGCGAGGAAGTTGCGCTGAGCACGTCGCCGTCACGCCGCGGTGAATTCCGCTTCGTCACCGGTGATCGCGCCGGCGAGGTTTTCGACACCGTCGACGTCATCTTCCCGGTACTCCACGGTCCGCACGGCGAGGACGGCACGATTCAGGGGCTCTTTGAGCTTTCCGGCATTGCTTATGTCGGCCCGGGCGTGCTCGCTTCCGCGGCGGGAATGGATAAGGAACGCACGAAGAATCTCTTGCAGGCAGCGGGGCTTCCTATCGGCAAGCAGGTTGTTTTGCATGTCGGCGAGTCGCTTTCCGACGAGGACAAGGAGCCCCTTGGCCTGCCGGTGTTCGTTAAACCTGCTCGTGGTGGATCGTCGATTGGCATTTCCCGCGTGGATGATTGGGCGAATCTGGATGCGGCGGTAGAGCTGGCCCGAGAGCACGACTGGAAGGTCATTGTAGAGGCCGGTGTAGACGGCGCCGAAGTGGAGATTGGTGTGCTGCAGCGTGCTGACGGCAGCCTGCAGGTATCAGTTCCGTCGTTGCTGCGTGGCACGGAGGACTCTGACGAGGGCTTCTACGGTTTTGAGACCAAGTACTTGGATGATGTCGTCTCGGCGCAGATCCCGGCTGAGCTGCCGGAGGATGTTTTGAAGGCACTGGACACGGATGCTCGTCGGGCGTTCAGGGCACTGGGCTCTGATGGTCTGACTCGCGTGGACTTCTTTGTCACGGATAATGGCCCGATTATCAATGAGGTCAACACCATGCCGGGCTTTACCCCGATTTCGATGTACCCGCAGATGTTTGCGGCCTCAGGTGTAGCCTACGAGGAGCTGCTCAGCGCCCTGATTGAGCGGGCGCTGGTAGCTCGTCGATAGAAGTTGGTTCTTACTTTTCTTCGCTCGGCGAGATGTTCTCCAGGTTGTCAGCGATGACCGAGGAGAGCACCGGCATCAGTGAGCTGGCCTCCGACATCGGCATTTCAACGGCGACGAAGCGCTCCCGGCCCATGGCGTACCAGGTGGCGGAGGTACCGGAGGAAAGCGTTGGTTCGTTGAACCAGACAATGTCGCCAACCTGCGTCAGCTGCTGCGTGGTGGTGCTATAGCCAGCCGGCTCGTCGACACCACAGCGCAGCACCACCGGATCGGCTGGGGTGCCGCCCCAAATGACCATGTCCTTCGGCATGTCAGCCGGCATTTCCTCTGCGCTCAGACGGTGACGGTTGCCAAGCTCGCGGGGGAGGGCAGCCTCCAAGCCGCTGCAGCGCCTATCAGCTTCCGGAGCTGCCAGTTCTACCAGTGGGACGCCGCCGCGCTCCGGCTTGTTCTTGTACGCGGAGTCCGGGCGCAGCGCCTCGGCGAGGTCACTCAGGGCATCCTCCGCCTCTGCATTTCCTTCGGCGGTAATTGCAACAACCGGTTCGCGCCCGACGGTGAACCAAGTCGCCAAAGACTCGTCGGTACTGTCGACAACACGCAGCCACGAAATGCCCTTGACCTCTTCGGTCTTAGCCAGTTCGTTGTACTGGCTAGGTACGTTCGCGCCACAGCGCAGCGTGATGCGGTCTTGTTCCAAGTTTCGGTACACAGCGGCACCTTCTGGAGCTGGCTCTGCAATGTCGGCGCGAACCAGACCTGCGGCGCGATCTGGCAGTCGGTCGAGCAGTTCCGCACACTCGGGCGAGTCATTGGCGGGGAGCTCCGGGTTGGAAATCGCGACTGGCTTTGTCGCCTGATTATCCTGGTAAATCTTTGCGGCAAAAATGATGCCGAGGATAGAGATAATGGCGATAGCGAGTGCGATGCCCGCGCGTGTCCGGCTACCCTTGGACTGAACTGTTTCTCCCGATGGGGGTGCGTCTACCATGGGCCTGATTCTACGTTGTCCGGTACCAACTCCAATTGGTTGGGGGCAATACCGAGACGGGTTCCGCTATTAACGGTTAACCATCGACTATTAGGAATGTGACTCGACACTGTGACTGAATTGACCATTGGCGATATTGGCGAGTTTGGGGTCATTGAGGCCATCCGGGCTATCGCCCCGTCGGCACGCAATGGCGACGATGCCGCCGTCTTGACACAGACAACCCCCAACGCCCGTTTTGTCACTTCCACCGACATGTTGGTGGAAGGGCGCCATTTCCGCCTGGACTGGTCGACACCTCAGCAAGTTGGAGCTAAGGCCGCAGTACAGAACTTCGCCGATATCGAATCGATGGGTGCGCGTCCAACGGCCATGCTTTTCGCCATCTCAGCACCGTTGCATACTCCGGTGAGTGTGGTCACCGGTATCGCCGAGGGGTTGTGGCAGGAAGGCAAGCAATGTCCGGCGGAGCTCGTCGGTGGTGACATGGTCAGCGGAGATTCTCTGGTGATTTCCATCAGTGCGATGGGCGAACTCGGTGGGCTTGGGCGGCCGCTGCTGCGCTCAGCGGCACGCGCGGGGGATACGGTGATTGCGTCGGGACGCATCGGCTACTCTGCTGCGGGCCTTGCGCTGCTGCAGCACTGCGGAAGCCCGGCAAAGGTTCCGAGTGAGTTTGCGCAGCTGGTGGCAGCACACTGTACGCCCGAATTTGAATATCGCAGGGGTGCCACGGCGCGAGCCACAGGTGTGCGTTCACTGACGGACAATTCCGATGGACTGGTGGTGGATCTCCGCGCTATTGCGCAGGCCTCCAGGGTTACTTTGGAAGTTGACAGCAGTGCTATTGCGCCCGATGAGTTGCAGATTGCCGCTGGTGAATACCTGGGCATCGACCCGTGGGAGTGGGTGCTCACCGGAGGGGAGGACCATACACTGATCGGTTCGACGCCGGGGGAGCCTCCGACGGGGTTCCGCGCTATCGGTACGGTGTCGAAGGAAAAGTTCGATTCGGTGCTTATCGACGGCAAACCTCCTGCCCGCGATGCCGGTTGGGTTTCCTTTTAAGAGTTCGAAGAGGTTTTGAGAAGAAAGGCTGCATGACATGGATCCGTTGCCGGTCGAAGAAGGGTGGCAGAAGGCGCTGGAGCCAGTGGCCGATGACATCCACCGGATGGGGCAGTTCCTGCGCGAGGAGAACGCGGCCGGCTACGGTTACCTGCCCGCGGGCACCGATGTGCTGCGCGCCTTTACTTATCCATTCGATGAGGTCAAGGTGCTCATTATCGGTCAGGACCCGTACCCGACCCCGGGGCATGCGATGGGGCTTAGCTTCTCGGTCCAGCCGGATGTGAAGCCGGTACCGCGGTCGTTGGCGAATATTTTTAAGGAGTACTCCTCCGACCTGGGGCTCCCGACTCCCTCCAACGGTGACCTCACTCCGTGGAGTAGGCAGGGCGTGGCCCTGTTCAACCGTGTACTGACCGTGCGCCCGGGTGCTGCTGCCTCGCACCGCGGTAAGGGCTGGGAGGCAATCACGGAGCATGCCATCAAAGCATTGGTCGCCCGTGATCAGCCTCTCGTGGCCATTCTGTGGGGACGCGACGCGCAGAGTTTGCAGCGTTGGCTCCCCGGCGTGGACTGCATCTGTTCGCCGCACCCGTCACCGCTGTCGGCATCCCGTGGGTTCTTCGGGTCGCGTCCGTTCAGCCGGGCCAATGAGTCGCTGATTCGTCAGGGAGCTACCCCTATCGACTGGACGCTAGAATAGGAATTCATGTCTTTGCAGATTGGTTCTGCCGCCATTGTCGGCTGGGTTGCCCGGGGGATTGACGCGCTTCAATCCCGCCGCGATGAGATCAACAGTCTCAATGTCTTCCCAGTACCGGATTCCGATACCGGGTCGAATATGCTCGCGACGTTGAGTTCGGCCTATGAGGAAGCGCAAAAGGCTGACGCTTCCGATGTTCGCGCAGTCACCGCGGCCCTAGCTGCCGGTGCAGTGCGCGGCGCCCGCGGTAATTCGGGCACTGTGCTCTCGCAGGTTTTTCGCGCGGTGGCTGAGGCTGCCTCCGGTAGTGGCATTGGCGTTGAGTCGGTACAACACTCGCTAAAGCTAGCTGTGCAACATGTTTCCCAAGCGATTGCCAATCCGGTGGAGGGCACGATTCTGACAGTCCTGCGGCACGCCGCGATTGCCGCGGAGGAATTTGAGGGCGACTCGATTGAGGAGCTCGCCGACACGATCGCGGATGCCGCTCGCGATGCGCTGGCGAAAACCCCCAGCCAGCTCCCGGCACTGCAGCAGGCGGGCGTGGTCGACGCCGGCGGCGCGGGGTTGGTCATTCTGCTCGACGCGCTTGCCGACGAAGTCAGCGGCCGCGCAGCCGCACCGGTCGATTTGCATGTCGACGCGCCACACGTAGCCACCGTTGAGATGGAGGTCATGTACCTGATTTCCTTGGCGGATACCCAGGCGGTGGAAGCGCTGCGAGAGCGGTTGAACCCGCTGGGCAATTCGCTCATCATCGCAGGTGATGCTGGTAATGCGGAGACCGCGCAGTACATGGTGCACATCCACACAGTGGAGCCGGGCGCGGTTATCGAGGCAGCACTTGACTTCGGTCGTCCGGAACGCATCCGTATCGAGGTGCTCGATGAGCCGGAGACAACACCTGAGTCCACTCGCATCCTCATTGCGGTAGTGCCGGACGGTCCGCTGAATGATCTCATCACCTCCTCTGGGGCGATTGCTATCAGCCCGACCCCCGCTCCGACTCCCACATCCACTCCCACAGATCGAGCAGCCATCGCCGACCAGGAGTTCGCTGACAATGTGGTCACCAAGGCACTGACTGCCATGAGGGGCGCGGACGAGGTTATCCTGCTGCCAAATGGGCTGGTCAGCGACCAGGAATTGGCGGATATCGAATTCGCTGCTGCCGCGGCTAATCCGACGCTCGCGGTAGTGTCCACAGTCTCCATTCCGGCTGGCCTTGCTGCCTTGGCCGTGCATTCGGCTGAGCTGCCGCTGGCGGTTGCTGCGTATGCGATGGGAGAGGCTGCCAATGGCACGCGAACGGCTGTAGTCGCTGCGGACGTCGATAAGCCCCTGACTGACGCGCTCACAGAGACCATCTCAGACCTGTTGGCTGGCGGCGGGGAACTAGTGACTCTGCTGCTCGGGCGCGGAGCTGAGGGCGTGGACATAGCGCAAGTGCGGGCGCGGCTGGACAAGCCTGTGGAGGTCGTAGCCTATGATGCGACCGGCATCGATGAGCTGGTGCAGGTAGGAATCGAGTAGCGCGATGCTCGGATGGCTCGGCTCGGATTATGCGCGCACGCCCCTGAATATCGTGGTGGGGCCAAAGATTGCAAAGAAGCTGCATACGGCTTTTGGTATGGAGACCGTCTCGGATGCGCTGACGAATTTCCCGAAGCGCTACGTGGCGCAGGGTAAGAGCTTAGATGTGTCATTTTCCGACATTGGCGACACCATCACCACAGTCGTGGAGGTGCACAGCATTTCGCCAGCGCCCGCCTTCGCCGACCGACGCAAGCCACTGAAAATCTATGTCAGCGACGGCGTGCGCATTCTTCCGGCCGCGATTTTCGGTGCCGAATGGCTGCGCAATATGCTGCACCCCGGTGTGCGTCTACTCATTGTTGGCACGCTCAGCGAGTTCCGCAATGAGCTACAGCTGAAGAATGTTGATTGCATGGTGCTTAAAGCCGATGGTTCGGTAGGCGCAGCCACTGGCAAGCTGGCCACACTGACGAAGACAGCCAAGGGGATTGCGGAGATGCAGCGGCTGCTCACGCGCCCCTATCTGCCCATTTACCGTGGCCGTAAAGGAGTAGCGGGTATTCACCTGGCTCTGTACATGCAGCGCATCCTCGAATGGTTACCGCTGCAGCCAGACCCATTGCCCGCCACGCCGGAGGGACTTACCGATTTCGACTCCGCACTGCGTGGCGCACACTTTCCCTCCATCGCGGGCCCCGATATTGCGCTTGCCCGTCTGAAGTACGACGAAGCGCTTGAGCTCCAGCTCGCCGTTGGTGCACGCAAGCGTACTCAAGCGAGCCTCACCGCGCCGGCCTGCATGGAAGTCGCCGGGGGACTTCGCGACGAGCTACGCCGGGGGTTGCCGTTTTCGCTTACCGACGGTCAGGTCGCGGTCGCAGCCGATATTGCGCACGATATGGCGAGGCCTAACCCAATGAACCGCCTGCTAGCAGGTGAAGTTGGCTCGGGTAAAACCGTGGTGGCCCTGCTGGGAATGCTGCAAGCAGTCGATGCCAGCAGGCAGTGCGCGATGCTGGCGCCGACGGAAGTCCTGGCCCAACAGCACTACCGATCGCTGACAGCGATGCTGGAGCAAGCCGGAGTAGCAGTGACTGTACGACTGTTGACGGGATCGATGTCGACGAAGGAGCGCCGGGCAACCCTGTTGGAGGCAGTCAACGGGGAGGCTGACATTGTCGTCGGCACGCATGCCCTGCTCAGTGAGGGCGTGGAGTTCTTCGATCTCGGGCTGGTGGTCGTCGATGAGCAGCACCGCTTTGGTGTGCGCCAGCGCGATCAGCTGCGAAGCAGGGGACGGGGTGGAATGACACCGCATCTGTTGGTGATGTCGGCAACCCCGATTCCGCGCACGGTAGCGATGACCATTTTTGGCGACCTCGCAGTTTCGCAGTTGACGGAATTGCCACGGGGACGTCAGGAGATCCAATCTTTTGTCGTACCGACGCTGGAAAAGCCGCGCTGGGAGGCACGAACCTGGGAGCGGATTGGGGAAGAAGTGGCCAAGGGCAACCGCGCCTTCATTGTCTGTCCCCGCATTACCCGCGACGAGGAACAGTTCCTCGACGAGTCCGTGGAGGCGGTGTTCGACCGAGCGAGGAAGAAACTTCCCGGTGTACGTATCAGTCAGTTGCACGGCAATATGGCACCGGAGGACAAAGACCGCGTGATGCAGGCCTTTGCCACAGGACAGCTGGATGTGCTGGTGTCCACCACAGTTATCGAAGTCGGCGTGGATGTACCAGAGGCCACGATCATGATGATTCGCCGCGCCGAGAGCTACGGCATCTCGCAGATCCACCAGCTGCGCGGTCGTGTCGGCCGTGGTGACCGTGGTGGACTGTGCTTCCTGTGTACACACACGCATTCACAGACACCAGAGCGCACCCGGCTAGACCGCATTGCCGCCACCACCGACGGCATTCAACTGGCGGAGTTGGACCTGGCCACGCGTAGTTTCGGCGATCTGCTCGGCGATGACCAATCGGGACTGGCAACAGGCCTCGGCCTGGTGGACCTCACCACCGACGGCGAGATCATCGAGCGCACCCGACACGATGCCACGGCTCTCCTCGACAGTGATGAAAGGCTTGTGGGAGAGCTTATCTCCGATATCGATGAAGAGCAGTCGAACTACTTGGACCGCTCCTAGTAAGACCAAAGTAGACTGTTGGGCATGGTAAATGTCTGTGCACCTTTTGCAGGAGTAGTCCGCTGGGAGGTCGCCGAGAAAGACTCGGTGACGACCGGTCAGGTCATTGCGGTCGTGGAGGCCGTCAAGCTAGAAGCGCCGGTTTTAGCGCCCTGCCCGGGCACGGTCGCGGAGGTGGCGGCAGATCAATTTGTGGATGTCGAAGGCGGTCAGCTGCTGGCAAGAATCACGCCAGCAACTCACAGCGCCACGGCACAGCACAACGGCAACGAGAACACATCGCACGAAGGGAAGTAGATGACCCGCATTATTGCAGGTGAGGCACGCGGTCGTAGGCTAGTCGCGCCTAAGGGAGAGACCACTCGGCCAACTAGTGACCGCGCGAAGGAAGCCATCTTTTCCTCCTGGTCAACACGCTTTGGGCTAGAGGGAACTCGCGTTCTCGACCTGTTTGCTGGCTCGGGCGCGCTCGGTTTGGAAGCGGCTTCTCGCGGCGCGCGTTCCGTCGTGTTGGTGGAAAACGATCCGAACGCCATTGCCGCTATTGAAAAGAACATTCGCACCGTGGGGCATCCTGATGTGGCCGTGTCTCCGATGAAAGTGTCGTCGTACCTTGCGGGCGCGCCGGGCGAGCCTTTTGACCGCGTTATTGCGGATCCGCCCTATGAGCTGGCGGGGGAGGCCGTTACAGAGATGCTGGAGGCGCTGCGCAGTTTCCTCGCGCCGGGCGCGGTCGTGACTGTGGAGCGTCACCGCGATGACGAGGAGACGCAGTGGCCCGAGGGCTACGAACAGCTCCAGCAGAAGCTGAAGCGTCGCATTCACGGTTTGGCGCGCTTCGACACCGCTATCTACAACGCTTAACGTTCTTCTTTACGCTTTACGACGGCCAAAGGTGGTTTGACCTCTATGACTCACGCATGCTGCCCCGGTTCCTACGATCCCATGACCTCTGGTCACCTCGATGTGATTGAGCGTGCCGCGCGCCAATTCGATCAGGTGACCGTGCTGGTTACCCACAACCCGAATAAGCAGGGCATGTTCAACGTCGAAGAGCGCATGGACCTCATTCGGCAGTGCACGCAGCACTTGGACAATGTGCAGGTGGACTCCTGGTCGAAGCTGTTGGTTGACTACACCTCCGCGCAGGGTATCACCTGCCTGGTCAAGGGTCTGCGCTCGGCGGCGGACTACGAGTACGAGGCGCCCATGGCGCAGATGAATCGGCGCATGACGGGCATTGAGACTCTCTTTGTGGAAGCTGATCCGAAGTACGGTCATGTGTCGTCGACACTGATGAAGGAAGTTGTTCGCTACGGCGGTTCGGTGGAAGGGCTAGTTCCTGAGCCTGTCTTGCACGCCCTGCAGCGCCGACTGAAGTAGCATGTAAGTCATGTTTCGCGTCTTCGAATCTCTTGATGAACTGGTCCAGATCCTAGAAGAGGCACACGGCGTGCCACTGTCGGCCAATTGTATGGTTCCGCGTCAGCGTGTTCTCGAGTTGCTCGATGAGCTGAGGGATGCTTTCCCGGCTGAGCTCGATGACGCGCAGGACGTCTTGGACCAGCGGGATGAGATTATCAACGATGCTGAAGCCCGGGCGAACAACACCATTTCGACTGCGGATGAAGAAGCCCATCGCATTGTCGACGAGGCCGAGGCCCGCGCTAACCACACCGTCGAGGATGCCAATGCCCACGCAGCTGGCACCGTCGCGGCCGCTGAGGACGACGCCCGTCGCCTCCGCGAGGATGCTCAGCACGAGTACGACAGCATTGTGGATCGTGCTTCTGCCGAGTCCGATCGCCTGATTCACGCTGGTAACGAATCCTACGAGCGTTCCGTTGCGGAAGGCCGCGAAGAGCAGGCTCGCCTGGTCGCTGAGTCGACGGTCGTCCGCGAAGCCAACGACGAGGCGAATCGTCTGCTTTCCGACGCACACGCGGATTCCTCTCGCCTCCGTGAAGAGTGTGACCGCTACGTCGATTCCAAGCTCGCCGAGTTTGAACAGACTCTCCAAGAGACCCTGCGTAATGTCGGTCGCAATCGCTCTGTACTGCGTTCGGGAGCCGGTGCCGTCGGCGGTGGTGCAGGGGCACAGAGCGCGCCGTCTTCCTTCTCCGAGGGGCAGGAACGCCGCCGGTACGAGCGTTAGCGCATCTTCGGGGTAGACTGAGGTCTATCATGACTGACTCATCCCCATTTGTTCTGGACGTTTCGACATGTCTGCAGGGTGGCATGCCCGAGCAGTTCCGCAAGGTAGGCGATAGCCCTGTCCGCGTTGGTGTCGAGATGATTGGCATCGCCGCTGGCGAGGAGGTTGTCGTTGACGGCATTGTCACGAACCTCGGCAGCGGTGTCATGGTTGACGCGACTGTGACTGCCAAGGCCACTGGCGAGTGCGTGCGCTGCCTAGCCCCGCTGAATCCGGAGCTCAGCTTCCACATTTCGGCTGTCTTTTCCAACAACGAGGACTTCATCACAGGCGACGATGCCGAGGAAGAAGACCTTGAGGACGAAGTTGGCCAGATCGTCGACAATACGGTGGATATCACTCAAGCCGTCATCGATGAGGCGGGCTTGAATCTGCCCTTCAATCCGACCTGTCTGGATTTCGATTCCAGCTGTGCTGAATCGGATTCGGAAGTGCCGGAGCCAGACGGCATCTCGGGTGAAGAGGAGCGCATTGATCCGCGTTGGGCTGGCCTGGCGGAAAAGTTTGGCTCGCTCGGCGACGAGAAGTAATCGACGACGACTTAGACGAAGACTTTAAAGGAGATATAACGGATGAGCCGCAAGCGTCGGCTAACCGGTGAGGCGGCTAGAAAGGCGGCTTTCGAGGCCGTCGATCACGCCCCGCTGCTGGAAAAACTCGGTGTTGAGCTACCAGAGGAGTCCCTGAAGCTCGCTTTGACCCACCGCAGTTTCGCGAATGAAAATGGCATGCTGACCAATAACGAGCGGCTAGAGTTCCTGGGCGACGCCGTGCTGGGCATGTGCGTTGCTGAAGAACTCTACCGTCGCTTCCCGGACCGCGCTGAGCAGGATATTTCCAAGATGCGTGCAGGTGTCGTGAACATGTACGCGCTGGCTGACCTGGCCCGCAGTATCGGGCTGGGAGAGCACATTCTCCTCGGCCGCGGTGAGAAGGCCACCGGTGGCGCGGATAAGCACTCGATTCTCGCTGACACCACCGAGGCGCTGCTGGGTGCTATTTACCTGCAGCATGGCTTCGAGGTTGCCCGCGAGACCGTGCTTCGCCTGTTCAACCAGATGATTGACGATGCCCCGACTGAGTCCCGCGGCCGTGACTGGAAGACGCTGCTGCAGGAACGCCTGGCGGCCAAGCAACTACCGGCTGCTGAGTACACCGTGCGCACCACCGGCCCCGACCATGACCTAACTTTCTACGTCGACGTGCTGGTTGACGGCGTGGTTAAGGGCAGCGGTACCGGCGCCACGAAGAAGGAAGCTGAAATGCACGCCGCGCATCAGGCGCATACCGCACTGGCCTAATGCCCGAGCTTCCTGAAGTCGAGTCCGTACGCCGCGGTCTCGACACTTACGTCGTCGGTGGCCGCATCGACGATTCCTTCGTCTACAACGCTCGTGCCGTGCGGCGCCAACTCGGTGGCGCCGCGGAGTTTATCGGTCGTACGCGCGGGCGGACGGTTGTCGCTACGGATCGTCGTGGCAAGTTCATGTGGCTCACGCTTGACGACGACTCCGCAATCGCCATCCACCTGGGCATGAGCGGCCAATTGCGCGTGGAAGCTCCGTACACTCCCGATACGCTGCCTGGCCGTCACACCCGAGCCGCTTTCGACATCGCCCTGCCGGACGGCGCTCGGCACCTAATCAACTTCAACGATCAGCGCACCTTTGGTTGGGTCTGGGCCTGTGAAATGGTCGAATCCCATGGACGCGTGGTTCCGGAACCCGCAGCCAAGATCGCGCCCGATCTATTGGAGCCCACCGTCGATGTGGTTGCACTTGCACACCGCATGATGAAGTCGCGTTCACCGATCAAGGCCGTATTGCTCAACCAGAACATTGTGTCGGGTATCGGCAACATCTATGCCGACGAAATGCTTTGGGCGGCGAAGGTCGATGGTCGCGTGCCGGCGTGTGACCTTTCGGTCCGTCGTTTAGCGAAACTTTTGCGCGAGGGGCAATCGGTACTCGAGCGGGCGCTAGCGGCCGGTGGCACGAGCTTCGATGCGTTATATGTGCATGTCAACGGCGAAAGTGGCTATTTTGAGCGGAGCTTGAACGCCTATGGACAAGCGGGGGAGCCGTGCCCGAGGTGTGGGCGCGAAATTGTCCGTCTGCCATTTGGGAATAGATCGAGTTATCTGTGTCCCACTTGTCAACGCTAGAATTTCCTTATGAGTTTCATGGAGCAAGCAACCGACTGGGTAAATGCTTGGAATGACAAGTACTGGCTGTTCATGATTGTTCTGCTAGTTGGTACAGGTTTGTACTTCTGTTGGCGGACCATCATGGTGCAGATCCGGTACATCCCGGAGATGTTCAGGGCCATCACTGAAAAGCCCTCTGATATCTCTGAAGGTGTCAAGGGCATCTCGGCCTTTAAGGCCTTCACAATTTCGGCGGCCTCACGCGTGGGTACCGGAAACGTCGCAGGTGTGGCGGTGGCGATCACCACCGGTGGCCCTGGCGCCGTGTTTTGGATGTGGCTGCTCGCCGCGATTGGTGGCGCAACCAGCTTCGTGGAGTCTACGCTGGCACAGCTGTACAAGGTGCGGGATAAGGACTCTTACCGAGGCGGCCCGGCCTACTACATCACCAAGGGGCTCGGGGAGAACTGGCGCTGGATGGCCTCGCTGTTCGTCATCGCTATCACGGTGACCTACGGTTTCGTGTTCAACGCGGTGCAGTCCAACTCGATTACGGCGGCTGTGGCGGAGTCGACCGGTCAAGACGCGCCGATCTTTAAGTTCGGTGTCGGCATTGTGCTGGCAATCTTGGCCGGCGTCATCATCTTCGGTGGTGTGCAGCGTATTTCGGCGGTGACGCAGATCGTCGTGCCGATTATGGCCGTCGCCTACATTATCCTCGGCCTGATTGTTTTGGCTCTCAACATCACCGAGGTGCCGAGCATGATCAAGCTGATTTTTGAGCACGCCTTCGGTATCCGCGAGATTGCCGGTGCCGCTGTCGGTACTGCCATGATGCAGGGCATTCGCCGCGGCCTGTTCTCCAACGAGGCTGGTATGGGTTCCACTCCGAATGCGGCGGCGACGGCGTCGGTGTCACACCCGGTCAAGCAGGGTCTCATCCAGACGATGGGTGTCTACTTCGACACCTGGGTCGTCTGTACCATCACCGCAGTGATCATCCTGCTGTCCGACCCTACTTTCGGCGGCGATGCAGAGGGCACCGCGCTGACTCAGGCCGCGCTGTCGGCGCAGGTGGGCACGTGGGCAATCCACGCGGTTACGGTCATCATCTTCTTCCTGGCGTTCTCCTCCCTGGTGGGTAACTACTACTACGCCGAAGCAAATATCCCATTCCTGTCTAAGAGCAAGGCTGTCCTGAATACCGTGCGCGTGCTGGTCATCCTGTGCGTTATTGGCGGAGCTGTCGGTTCCGTGCCGCTGGTCTGGTCGCTTGCGGACACCTTCTCCGCACTCATGGCCACCATCAATATCATCGCCATTCTGCCGCTGGGCGGCGTAGCTGTCGCCCTACTAAAGAATTACTCCGAGCAGAAGTCCAAGGGGCTTAATCCGGTATTCCACCGCGATGATCTGCCTAACGTCCGCGGCCACGACAAGATTGAGTGCTGGGACGGTTCCGACCCGATGACAGTGCGTGAGTCCGATGTCGCTTAACGACGTCCGCCTCACCGCGTGGGTACACGGTCGTGTTCAAGGTGTCGGTTTTCGCTGGTACACCCGCGCGACGGCTCTGGAGTTAGGCCTGGTTGGTTATGCCCAGAACTACCCGGATGGTCGGGTGTTAGTTGTTGCTGAAGGGCCACGGGCAGACTGTGAGAGTTTGCTCGCTTGGCTTGAGGGGCCGAATACTCCGGGCGATGTGACGGCAGTGGTGCCGTTATGGCAGGAACCGAAGGGTGCATTGAGCGCATTTGACCGTCGTTAAGCGGGTGCCAACTGCCTTCTCTCCCCCCCCCATGTCGGTGTAGGAATCCGAAAAATTCGAATACGTTCTATCCCTCGCTCTGCGTCGTTGTTTTTACGCAGTTGGCGGGGGATTTTTTCGTGTCTTCAGATAGTCAATTGGGACGCTGAAGAGGTCTTAGAGCCCTGGAAAACTACGCAAGGGAGAAAAAGAATACGCAAATACGGAGGAAAAGTGATTTAAGTTGATAACTACCTACTGACAGACAGGGGAGGCACATATGACGCCTGAAGAAGTAATTGCACAGTCGGGAAACTCAGCGTGGATGCTGATTTCGGCTTCGTTGGTTTTGCTGATGACACCGGCGCTCGCGCTGTTCTATGGCGGCATGTCGCGACAGAAGTCGGTGCTCAACATGATGATGATGAGTTTTGGTGCGGTCGGCGTTGTCGGTGCCATTTACGTGCTGTGGGGCTGGTCGATGTCCTACGGATCGCAGTCGATCGGTGGTGTTTTTGCCAACCCATTCGAGTTCTTCGGTCTGCGTAACTCGATTACGGATGGTGACGGCAACTACATCGCAGGTGCGAACGGGTACCCGAACATCATCGACATCGGGTTCCAGCTCACGTTCTGCTCTATCTCGGTGGCGCTGATTTCCGGTGCGCTGGCTGAACGTGTGAAGTTCTCCACCTGGTTGATCTTCGTCGGCTTCTGGACGACGCTGGTGTACTTCCCAATGGCCTTCATGGTCTGGGGCGGTGGCCTGCTGAGCCACTCGGCAGAGGGGCTGTCGGCAAAGCTGTTCGGTACCGCTGACGGTGAAGCATTGATCGCTCCAATTGACTTCGCTGGCGGTACGGTTGTGCACATTGCTGCTGGTACTGCCGCTTTGGTGCTGGCGATTATCGTCGGTAAGCGCAAGTCCATCGATGGCAGCCAGCATCGCCCGCACAATCTGCCACTCGTCATGCTGGGTGCTGCACTGCTGTGGTTCGGCTGGTTTGGCTTCAACGGCGGTTCGGCATTTGCTGCCGACGGTGTCGCTGGTCTGGCATGGCTGAATACGACGGTGGCAGCGTGCGTGGGGATGCTCGGCTGGATTTCACTCGAGCGTATTCGTGATGGACATCCCACCTCGCTGGGCGCCGCTTCGGGTGTCATCGCAGGGCTTGTGACTATTACTCCGGCCGCAGGAGATATGAACCCAGTGACGTCAATCATTCTGGGCTATATCGGCGGTGCGCTGGCTTGCTGGGGCGTTGGCTTAAAGTACAAGTTCAACTTCGATGACACCCTGGATGTGGTTGGTCTACATCTGGTTGCAGCTATGTGGGGAACGATTGGTGTTGGCCTGCTGGCCAACGATCGCGGATTGCTTACCGGCGGTGGCATCGACGGCCTGAAGTTGTTTGCCATCCAGGTCATTATTGCTGTCGTCGCAGCGGTGTTCTCAGGCGTGCTGACGTACATCATTGCCCGAGTCCTGAAGGCAACCGTCGGTTGGCGTATCCACGGCGAGCAGGAGCATTCTGGTATCGACGTCGCTCAGCACGGTGAGTCGGCCTACGCGTCAACTAAGCAGGCAGTGGTGTAAACAACGCTGTGTAAACAATCTTGTGTAACAGGGTGCGTGCTTGGGGTAATTCAGCTCCAAACCGTAACTACGGGTAAGATATTGCCCCATGTATTTGAAATCGCTGACTCTGAAGGGCTTTAAATCCTTCGCTTCGGCGACGACGATGAAATTCGAGCCCGGCATCTGCGCAGTTGTCGGCCCGAATGGATCTGGTAAGTCGAATGTCGTCGATGCCCTCGCGTGGGTTATGGGTGAGCATTCCGCCAAGACCCTCCGTGGCGGCAAAATGGAAGATGTCATCTTCGCGGGAACCTCCGGGCGAAAGCCTTTGGGGCGCGCGGAGGTCACTCTTACCATCGACAATTCCGATGGGGCACTTCCCATTCAATATAAGGAAGTCTCTGTCACGCGTCGCATGTACCGCGACGGCGCAAGTGAGTACGAAATCAACGGTTCTCGCGTCCGCCTCATGGATGTCCAAGAGCTCCTCAGCGACACCGGCATTGGCCGCGAGATGCACATCATCGTCGGCCAGGGTCGGCTTTCGCAGATTCTGGAATCGCGGCCAGAGGAGCGTCGTGCGTTTATCGAAGAAGCCGCAGGCGTGCTCAAACACCGCCGTCGCAAGGAAAAGGCGCAGCGCAAGCTGCAGTCGATGCAGGCCAATCTCGACCGTCTGCAGGATCTGACAGGTGAGCTTTCCCGTCAGCTCAAACCGCTGAAGCGTCAGGCTGAGGCCGCCTCTCGCGCCCAGACTGTGCAGGCAGACCTGCGCGACGCCAAGTTGCGTTTGGCTGCCGCGGACTTCGTGGATTTGCAGGACAGCCTCAATGACATTGCTGGTCAAGCCAAGCTCATTGAGGAAAAGGTGGAGGCCGCCACGGAGCGAGCCGAGATTGCCGCTGAGCGCACTGCAGAACTCGAAGCCGAACTGGAGGACATCACTCCAGCTGCCGATGCTGCCCGAGATTTGTGGTTTCGTCTCTCCGCACTCGGTGAGCGTATCCAAGCGACGGCCCGCATCGCCGCCGATCGCGCGGCCGACCACTCCGTCGCTCCGTGGGTAGGCCCAGACCCGGACTTCCTGGAGCAGAGGGCCGACGACGCCGCCACCGAAGAAGCCACGCTCGCTGAGGCTGAGGCAGAGGCCCGCGAAAAACTGGAGGAAATCCGCGAAACGCTCTTCGACGCCGAGGAGACTTTCCGTGAAGCCGAAGCGGAGCACCTCGCGGCCGTTCGCGCAATCGCCGACCGTCGCGAAGGCGTGGTTCGTCTCATTTCCGCAGAAGAATCTCTGCGCACCCGCTTGGAAGCCGCCGAAGCCGAAGCTGCACGCCTTGCCGAGCAAACCAATGAGGCCGACGAACGCCGTGCCGATGCCACCGAAGCCGTGGAAAACGCCGCGCAGGAACTAGCCGAGGCCGAATTCGAAGGTCCCGAGCTGCAGAGTGCTTATGAACAGGCCAACCGAGAAGCAGAGCTGGCCTCTACACGGTTGAAAGAACTCCGCGCTGACGAGCGCGACCTCGAACGCAGTGTCTCAGGTCTGTCCGCCCGCATCGAAGCTCTGGAGACCGCCCGCACCGCCGCTGCCAACGACGGCACCGCGTGGCTACGTGAAAAACACGAACTCGGCGTTCTCTCTGAAGTCATCGATGTCGACGCTGGCTGGGAAAAAGCGCTCACTGCCGCCCTCGGCGCGGCCGCCGAAGCACTGGTCAGCGAGGGCAGTGGAGATTCGCTTATCGACGAGCTTGTGGCCACGGGCAAGGGCAGTGCCGTTGTTATCAATTCTGCGGATGCATCCGACTCTTGGCGCTTGGACATCACTCTGCCCGCACAGGCATCCTGGCTGCTCGATCATGTGACAGTGCCCGCGGAGCTTTCGGGTTCGTTGACCTCTCTGCTCGTTGACGTCGTGGCCTGCGACGACGAGCACGTCGCCCGTGAGCTGGTGACCCAGGATACTCGACTGCGCGTTGTTGACCGCGATGGTGTGCTGCGTGGCTCTGGTTGGGTAGCTGGCGGTGCTGGTGGCACTGCATCAGGTGTGGAAATCGCCGCCGACATTGCTAAGACTCGCGAAGAACTAGCAGAAGCACAGGTGCGTTTGAGTGACCTCGGTGGTGTGCTCTCCGGTGCACAGGCCGAAGAAGAGGACCGCCGCACGGACGCGGCGGCCGCCCGTGCTGCGCTGCGTGAACACCAGAGTCGTATGAAGGTCCTCACGGATGCCCGAACTCGGGCCACAGCGCAGCTGTCCGGCGTGGTGCATGATGCCGAACGCGCTGAGCAGCGCGGAGCCGAAGCCGCGGACCGAGTAACGAAGCTCCAGAAGGAGTTGGCGGTGGTCGCAGACCGCTTAGCTCGCGTTGACCGTGACCCCGAGGAGGGGGAACCGTCGACAAGCGAACGTGACCGTGCCTCGGAGGCGCTGACGGCTGTGCGCGCCATGGAAACAGAGGCGCGTCTGTCGCTGCGTACGGCAGAGGAGCGACTGTCGAGTGTACGAGGCAAGGCCGAGCGGCTCCGTCGCCAGGCTGCATCGGAGCGCGTAGCGAAGGCCCGCCATGAGCAGGCGCAGATGGCGAAGGTTGCCCAGCGCGAATTGGCAGAAGTTGTCGCGGAGCTGGCTGAGGATTTGCATGCGAAGGTCAACGTGTCGTTGGCGCGGGCAGAGGCCGATCGCGACGATGCCGAGGCGCAGAAGAAGACAGTGTCGCAGGCACTATCAGCGGCCCGGACGGAGGCAAATGCGGCGCAACGTGAGCTGGCACAGCTAACGGATTCCGCGCACCAGGGCGACATCGCCCGTGCGCAGGCGCAGGTCCGCGTGACCGAGGCTGCAGAGCGCATCGTCGACCAGTTGGGGCTGTCTGTCGATGACCTGCTCGCGGACTTTGCTCCTGATGAGAACTTCGACCGCGCAGCCGTGACGAAGCAGCTCAAACAGGCGGAGAAGGATCTGCGTGTGCTCGGCCGCGTCAACCCGTTGGCGCTGGAGGAGTATAAGGCGATGGAGGAGCGCTACTCTTTCCTATCCACGCAGCTCGATGATGTCCTCAAGGCCCGCCAGGACCTCACCGATGTTGTCGAGGAAGTCGATGCCACGATCCTGCAGCTCTTCACAGACGCGTGGAACGATGTCGAGGCAGAATTCCCCGCAGTCTTTCAAACGCTTTTCCCGGGCGGCGACGGACGACTGGTTCTCACCGAGCCGGACAACCTGCTCACGACAGGTATCGAGGTTGAAGCCCGCCCGCCGGGCAAAAAGGTTAAGCGGCTGTCGTTGCTCTCCGGCGGCGAGAAGTCGCTGACGGCGCTGGCAATGCTCGTCGCTATTTTCCGCGCGCGCCCGAGTCCCTTTTACGTACTCGACGAGGTGGAAGCCGCGCTTGACGACGTTAACCTGCGTCGCCTTATTGCGCTGCTCGAGGAACTCCGCGCGACCAGTCAGCTGATTGTCATTACGCACCAGAAGCCAACAATGGACGTTGCGAATGTGCTCTACGGCGTGACCATGCGGGGCGATGGTGTGACTCGAGTAATCTCGCAGCGAATGTCACCGGCATCCGCAACTCCGTCGACAGGAGCGGAGTAAGCGCGGAGTAAGTGAGGAAGAGTCGTTGATACTGCATAATGAGAGTTATGACTCCAACTCAGTGGATACTCCTTGTCGTCGCGATTGTCGTTATTATCGCGCTGCTCTTTGTTGTGGGCTATGTCCGCAGGAAGAACCAGCGCATTTCCTTTGCGAAGGAAGATACTAAGGAACTCACCCAGCAGGAGAAGTCTGGAAATTACCAGGCCACTAGTGGTTTTAACTTCGCTCCGGCCGGTGGTGGGACTGATACCCGCGAGAAGCAGCCGGTTGAAAAACCGATGCCGAAACCGGCGGAAAAGCCGATTGAAAAGCAGGCCCCGGAGCCAGAGGAAAAGCAGGCTGATATACCTGCCGATCAGCCGGACGGTTCACTGCTGAAACCAGAAGGTCGACTGGTTATTCCGGATAACCCCACCGAAATGGAGGGGGATTATGACCGCGTAATGCGGGAAATCCCAATCGATTTGCCAACGGCCGGGGAAGAGGAATCAGAGCCCGAGCCGGAACCACAACCAGAGCCCGAAGCAGAGCCTGAGGTAGAGGTAGTTCCTGCTCCTGAACCGGAGCTGGAGCCGGAGCCGACTCCCGAACCAGAACCGACGCCAGAGCCGGAGCCGGAAGCTGCGCCGGAGCCGACGCCAGAGCCAGAAGCAGAACAGCAGATTGACTCCATCGACCCGGCTGAGGGACGTCTGGGCCGCCTGCGCGGTCGTCTGTCACGGTCGCAGAATGCAATTGGCCAGTCTGTGCTCGGCATCTTGGGCGCGGGTGACCTTGATGAGGACGCGTGGGAAGAGGTTGAAGACATCCTGGTTATGGCTGACCTCGGTGCGGCTGCGACGCAGCGTGTCGTCGATAAGCTGCGCGAGCGTATTGCCAGCCAGAAGGTGAGCACGGAAGAGCAAGTGCGCGCCCTGCTGCGTGAGGTGTTGATTGAGGAGTGCAAGCCTGAGATGGACCGCTCCATCCGCGCACTTCCGCACGAGGGCAAGCCCGCAGTGATTCTGGTAGTCGGTGTCAACGGCACAGGTAAGACCACGACGACGGGCAAGCTGGCTCGTGTACTGGTCGCCGGTGGCCACCGTGTTGTTCTCGGCGCAGCGGATACCTTCCGTGCTGCTGCAGCCGACCAGCTGGAGACCTGGGGGCGACGCGTTGGCGCGGAGACCGTTCGCGGCGCTGAAGGCGCCGATCCTGCTTCTATTGCATTTGAGGCAGTTGCTCACGGTATCGAGTCCGGCGCTGATGTGGTGCTCATCGACACCGCCGGCCGCCTGCACACCAAGGTCGGTCTGATGGACCAACTGGACAAGATTAAGCGCGTGGTGGAGAAGAAGGCTCAGGTTGACGAAGTCATCCTGGTTTTGGACGCGACGGTTGGCCAAAATGGTCTACTGCAAGCTCGTACGTTCCGGGATGTAGTAGACATCACCGGCGTTGCCCTGACCAAGCTGGACGGTACCGCGAAGGGCGGCATTGTATTCCAGGTGCAAAACGAGCTCGGTGTGCCGGTGAAGTTGGTTGGCCTTGGTGAAGGTGCTGACCACCTGGCGCCGTTTGAGCCGGAGAGCTTCGTAGACGCACTGCTCGGCGGCCGCAAATAGTAACTAACATCGATGAGTGAATTTTCCATCGATTGGTGAGTACAGCGTCCCCCGTTGCCCCCGGCAAAAATAAAGGCCTCGGAGCCACCGCGTAGATTTCTGTAGAGGATACGCGGGGCTCCGGGGCCTTTAATGTTGAGGTGCTAGGAATCTAGCGGAGAGTTGTGCTAGGAATCCTTAGAATTCTTGCGTGCGAGGCGGGTAGCTGCCACGCCACCGACCAAGAGTGCAAGAGCGGCACCGCCGAGGGCAGTCGCCTGAACACCAGTGACTGCTAGCCCAGTGTTCTTGGTCCCGGTTTTCTTACCGTCATTCTTAGGGTTGTCGGGCTTGTCGCCTGGTTTTTCCTCCCCGGGCTTCTCGTCGTCCCCAGGCTGTTCGTCGCCTGGGTTCTCGTCGTCGCCCGGAGTTTCGTCATCGGAGGTCGGACAGTAGCCGTAGACTCCGGTTGCCGGGTCAATCTTGCTCATATCACGCGGGGAACCGTCGGGGCACGTTGCGGTGTCGTCGACTCCCGGCGGAATTCCGTCATTTTCTGGGGCATCTTCATCAGGCTCCGGAGTTGGGCCGGAATCATCTGAAGTGCCACAAGCACCGTAAGCCCCGGTTGCCGGGTCAATCTTGCTCATGTCACGCGGGGAACCGTCGGGACAGGTCTGGGTGTCCTCAACGCCCGGTGGGATGCCATCGTTAGATGAACCTCCTGGATCCGGATTTGCAGCGTCATCTACACACTGGAAAGTACCGCCAACATTTTCAAAGTGTTGACCGGCGGGGCATTCCGACGGGGCGGGGTCAGGAATCTGTGCGGTGGCAGCGCCAACGCCGATGAGCATGCCGGCTGAAGAGGCAGCGGCCACCATGGTCGAAGAGAGCTTCTTCATTTGGAGACCTCACAATGTCTATAGGAAAGCCCTGTAATCAACGGGCTTAAGGGGGGGGGAACACTGTTCACACTTTTGATTCTAATAACTAATTACAGCCTTTGGTGACGTGAGCTTGGGGAGGGGGTAAATCGAAATTGTTGACTCGTCCAAGTCCCAGTAAGGGAAAGCGGGAACTTATATTTACAACGCTGAGTGTGTACACCCGTTGTGGTTGGAGCATCTTTAGAACTCGTCACTGTTCACTCGGCGGGGAGGCTTTTCTGTCTTCGCTAGCGAAGCTTGGCATCTGATCGTGTCGGGGTGGCGAGAGGCGGGTGGGAGCGTAGAGGTTTGGTAAAAAAATCGGTACCTGTGGGTTTTATGCTTCGAGCTCTAGACGTTATGACTTTTCGGAGGTGTGACGCACAAAAATGCTCCCGATGCTGAATTGGCATCAGGAGCATTTTATGTTTCGTTAGCGGGGTAGAACCCTAAGCTTCTTAGCGGTTCTTGCGGGCGATGCGGGTAGCGGCGACACCGCCGACCAGGAGAACCAGAGCGGCTCCACCCAGGGTGGTGGCGTCAACGCCAGTGGCTGCCAGGCCAGTGTTCTGAGTCGAAGAAGCCTTCTTGGACTCCGAGGTATTGTGCTCAGACTTCTTGGAGTCCGAAACCTTCTTTACATTCTCGGAAGAGGTCGTCTTCTTGGACTCGGAAGCCTTCTTCTCAGCCTTTTCCTTGGCCTTCTTCTCTTCCTTCGTGCACTTGTTTTCGTTCTTGCACTCAGCAGAGATCTTGATGTCAACGTTTACCTTGACATCCTTGCCGTCCTTGCCTGGCTTACCGTCCTTGCCGTCCTTGCCGTCCTTACCCGGCTTACCGTCCTTGCCTGGCTTACCGTCCTTACCGTCCTTGCCGTCCTTGCCCGGCTTACCGTCCTTGCCGTCCTTGCCTGGCTTCTCGGTGTCCGGCTTGTCCGTGCCTGGCTTGTCAGTGTCCGGCTTCGCCTCGTCCTTGACGCAGACACCGAAGACATTCGGGTTGCCTGGAACTGGCTTGCTCATGTCGAAGTGCTCGCCCTCCGGGCACTGCTTATCAGAAATGCCTGGGTTTCCGGGGTCGCCCGGCTGGGACTCATTGTCGCCCGGTGTTTCGGGCTTAGGAGCTTCCTGGTCCGCGACGCACTGGAAGGTTCCGCCGACGTTCTCAAAGTGCTGGCCGTCTGGGCACTTGTCCGGCATTGGGGCCGGAATTCCGTCAGTGGAATCCTGCTCAGGCTGGTCTGCGACGCACTGGAAAGTGCCTCCGACGTTCTCAAAGTGCTGGCCGGCGGGGCACTCGGTCGGCATTGAGTCCGGAATCTGTGCAGTAGCGGTGCCTGCGCTTGCAATCATGCTGGCGGAGAAGGCAGCGGCGGCGATAGCCGTGGTGAACTTCTTCATGAAAACCTCTCAAGGAGTCAAACGGTCAGAGACCAATGAATATGATTTCGCCGTTCATCCCTCATCGTGCACGGCGGAAAATAAAACCAGGCCAACTGCGGTTAACTAGGTTCATGATTAACCATAAACTGGTTGATATATGAACGGTATTGGAGGTAGTTATAGGAATAACATCAGGTGCGCAGTGGCGTGCTTTGACCTGCTGCAATGCCGCCGGTTTGCTATTTGGCTTACACCATTCCGGGGGAGGTTCTTACTAAGGGTGGCCTTAGCAAAAGCTAGCCACTGGCGTTATCTTTCTGTTACCTAGCTGGTGGTAACTGGGTTGGATAAACGTTCTTTATGCAGTAGGGCATTCATATCTGGAGGCTCGTTTAATTGTCACGTTAAAATAACGAACAGTAATCTAACGTCCTTGAGTACAAAAGAGCTTCATCCTATTGCTATTTCTTACTTCCTATTGGTTACACCCGAATCGGGGCATTTAGGGTGGGTGGGCTGCAATCGTTGTCGATAGGCGAAGCTGTAGATATGTGCCAAATGGAGTATCCAGCGGGTACGGTAGAACAGTTAAGAAAAAACAAGGCAAAAGGGGAGCTGGAAACTTGTTTGAGTCTCTTTCCGATCGTTTGACGGGTGCCCTGCGGGGGCTGGGCGGGAAGGGCCGCCTGACTGAGGCGGATATTAACGCCACCGCCCGCGAGATTCGGCTGGCTCTTCTGGAAGCCGATGTCTCCCTCGAGGTTGTCCGTACCTTCATCAAGCGCATCAAGGAACGCGCTAACGAAATTATTGGCAGCCAGACTGTCAACCCGGCAAACCAGATTATTGAGGTCGTCAATGAGGAACTGATTAGCATCCTCGGTGGCGAGACTCGACGGCTGAATATGTCGAAGCAGCCACCAACGGTTATCATGCTGGCCGGTCTGCAGGGCGCTGGTAAGACCACCTTGGCCGGTAAATTGGCCAGGTACCTCACGGATCAGGGGCACACCCCGGTCCTCGTCGCCTGTGACCTGCAGCGTCCGGGCGCGGTGCAGCAGCTGGAAATTGTCGCTGAGCGTGCAGGCGTGCCGTGCTTCGCACCGTTCCCGGGCACCAGCCTCGATTCCACCCATGAAATGGGCACCAGCGAGGACAATCCAGTTGACGCCGCGTTCCGTGGCCTCGCTTATGCTCGCCAGCATCGCCACGATGTGGTGATTATCGATACCGCAGGTCGCCTGGGTATCGATGAGGTTCTGATGAAGCAGGCCCGCGACATTCGCGATGCCATCAACCCGCATGAAGTTCTGTTTGTCATCGACTCCATGATTGGTCAGGACGCGGTAGAGACCGCCAAGGCCTTCCGAGACGGCGTTGACTTCACCGGCGTTGTACTGACCAAGCTCGATGGCGACGCGCGCGGTGGCGCTGCACTGTCTATCCGTGAGGTCACCGGTAAGCCGATTCTGTTCGCCTCCACGGGCGAGAAGTTGGAGGACTTTGACGTCTTCCACCCAGACCGTATGGCCAGCCGCATCCTGGGGATGGGTGACCTAAAGACGTTGGTTGAGGTCGCTTCCAAGGAAATCGATCATGAGCAGGCTGCCAAGTCCGCCCAGAAGATTGGTTCCGGCGAACTGACTCTTGAGGACTTCCTCGAGCAGATGATGATGGTCCGCAAGATGGGCCCAATCGGCAACATCCTCAAGATGCTCCCCGGCGGCGCGGAAATGTCCAAGGCCGCCGAGATGGTCGACGAAAAGCAGCTTGACCGCATCGAGGCGATTATCCGCGGTATGACTCCGGAAGAGCGCGAGAATCCGAAGATTCTGAATGCTTCACGACGTCGTCGTATCGCCAACGGTTCCGGTGTGTCCGTTTCAGAGGTTAACCAGCTCATCGAGCGTTTCAATGAGGCGCGGAAGATGATGGCGCAGATGGCCGGCCGATTTGGTATGGGCGGTGGTCGCCCATCGAACCGCAAGGCCAAGCGTGGTCGAAAGGGCAAGGGCAAGAATAAGCGCAAGGGCGCTAACCGTGGTCCAACGCCGCCGAAGGCAATGCGCGGTGGCGGAATGCCCGGTATGCCTGGAATGCCAGGTATGCAGGGCATGCCGGGTATGCCTAGCATGGCTGAACTGCAGAAGCTGCAGAAGCAGATGGGTAATCAGCTGCCAGAAGGTATGGAGGACTTTGACCTCAACAATCTCGACTTCGGACAGGGCAAGAAGTAGCGGGGACTAGAAGTAGCTAGTCCCGCAGAGCCTTCTGAATCTGGCGGTCCATTTCAGGACTGAAAGTGGCCGCTAGTTCATCGGTGATGTGATTGCTGTCGCGGTAGACGTAGATATTGCCAATAACTTTACGGCAGGTGGTCGGACCGCAGAAGATGTCGGAGAAATCTAGACTGTGCCCGTTGGGGAAGTTCGCAAGAATCTCCTCAGCGGGATTTTCTGCATTTAGGGCAGTTTTGCGGTGGATAGTGCAGTCTTCTTCCGCTTCTTCGCATACACTGGGGGAGAATTGGTCCAAGTCCTCCCGTAGCGCCCATGGGTTATCGCGGATGGCGAAGAAATCAATTCCGCGTTCTTGCAGAGCAGCGAAAAACGAAACGTAACCATCCGGTGTGTAGTCGCCGGGCTGCGGTGGGTCCGCCTGGAACAGGGGTCTGGTTGAAGTGGTGAAAACCATCTCTGGCTGAATCTCGTCAATTTTCTGCAGAGCCTCGAAAGTCCAGGCCACGCAGATATCGCCGACTCCGTGGATCGGTTCTAAGGTCGCTGGACAGCCTTGTCGGAGAAGAACCACCACTCGGTACCCGTTGTTTTTGCCGTAGGCATCAATCGGGGCAAACCAATGTTCCATGTGCGAGCCGCCGACGATGACAATCGAGTCACTAGCATCTGGATCACCGTAGACACACGGCTGGGTCTCATCGCGCCAACGGCGATTCGGCGGGAAGTATCCGACGTCCTCACCGCCTGTCGCAAGGCAGCCATCGAGGGCAGGTTCCGGCCAAAGGTCCGTGATGAAATCGGAATTCGGCTTTGTGGCTGCCTTGGGGACCTCGTACCCGTCGGTAAGCGCGAGTGCACCTGGATAGACCTCTGGATCTAGGCTGGTGGCGGAGGCGCGATCGACGCGCACCTGTTGCACGTTGACAAGGCTGGACATGCCGACCAACGCAATGACGACAACAGTGCCGACTACCGCTAGACGACGAGCCGGGCGACGATGCTTCATTGCGTGGATTGCATCGCCGACGACGGGCTGAGTCCGGGTCGGTCGGCGAGTCGATTGAGCCAGCGGCAGCTCGACATACTTGTTGGTGAGTTTGGCCAAAATAAAGGAAACGACGATCACTGCGGTGCCAAGCTTCAGCCCCGGAGTATCGCGGTTGAGGTAGTTTATGGCCAGGATGAGAAGAGGCCAGTGCCACAGGTAGAGCGCGTAGGCGCTCTGGCCTACTTCGCGCATTGGGCGGCTGGCCAGGAACTTGGAGATCCAGCCCGCCTCAGGGCCGGCGATAATAATCAGCGCAGCACCACCGAGGGGCCATAGGGTCCAAGGGCCTGGGAACTGTGCGGCGCCGTCGAAGATGAAACCGGTGGAGACTACCAGTGCGAGGCCGATGCTGGCTAACAGCACTCGAAGTGGCTTGGGCATGGGGATGGAGCCCCGGACAAGAATCAGTCCGAGTAGTGCGCCGAGGCAGAGCTCCCAGAGGCGGCTGACAGTGGAGTAGTAGTTCCAGCCCTGGTTTTCGGAGTGCATATAGAAGGCATAGGCAAGCGAGCCGAGAGTGATAACTGCCAGCAAAGGGGTGAGGATTCGGCGGAGTTTACCGCCGGTAGCGTCGGTGCGCTTCGCCTCCACCGGTGAGGTAACCGCGCCGACAATCTGGGGTGAGCGCGTCATCCAGGCGAGTAGGGAGATGAGCAAAATGGAGCCGAGATAAAACTGGCCCTGTACCGACATTGACCACAGGTGCTGCAGTGGGGAAGTTTCGCTCTCTGCGGCAGCGTAGTCCGAGCCCTGGAGTGCCAGTTCATAATTTTGGTAGTAGAGCAGGCTGGCGCGGAGTTGCTGGGCAATGTCGATGGTGCGAAGCGATGGAATGAAGTAAATGACAAACAGGGTTGTCGCGAAGAGGACCAGCACCAGTGTCGGGATTAGGCGACGCAGCGTGCGCCAGATGCTCCACCATGGATTGATGGACTGCCGGGGATTGATGGCATTGCGGTACTGCGCGCCGAAGAAGAAAAACCCGGAGAGCAAGAGGAATACGTCCACACCACCGGAAACGCGGCCGACGTAAACGTGGAAAAGGACTACGAGGGCAATCGAAATGCCCCGTAGTCCGTCCAAGTCATACCTATATTGGGTGCCGGTGGTTTTCATAGAATGTTACGTTACCGCACTGTCAACGACGTTCAGCTTTAGTGGGTATGCAGCGTTTCGAGTGCGCAGTTTTGTTAATTTCCAAAAACTGCTGGTAACATACCTCGAGTTGTCTCAATGAGAATCCTCAACTGAGGCACGACTGCGAATTCATCGGATCCGGCCACGGCCGCCCGGTGGTCACGCGCAGTGTAAATATCCCAAGGGCAAAACCGGTCCGAGGCACTTCGTTAGTAATTACTCGTGAGCTCGGATGCATAAGTATTGTCCAGTGACATAGAAGAAAGAGGAACTCCTCATGGCAGTCAAGATTAAGCTGCAGCGCCTGGGTAAGATTCGTACCGCTCAGTACCGCGTTGTCGTTGCTGATGCTCGTACCCGTCGCAACGGTGCGGTCATTGAGAACCTGGGCATCTACCAGCCGAAGGAAGAGCCGTCGATCATCAAGATTGACTCCGAGCGCGTTCAGTACTGGCTGGGCGTCGGTGCACAGCCGACCGAGCCGGTTCTGGCTCTGCTGAAGGTCACCGGCGACTGGCAGAAGTTCAAGGGCCTCGAGGGTGCAGAGGGCACTCTGAAGGTTGCTGAGCCGAAGCCGACCAAGCTCGAGCTGTTCAACAAGGCTCTGGAAGAGGCCAACAATGGCCCGTCCGCTGAGGCCATCACCGCTAAGCGCCGCGAGGCCAAGGAAGCAGCTAAGGCTGCTAAGGAAGCTGAGGAGGCCGCAAAGGCTGCCGAGGCTGAGGCTGCTGAGTCCGAGGCTTCCGAGGACGCCGAGTAATAAGGACGCTGAGTACGCCGCTTAGCTAATCCGGGCGCTACCTTATACTTCAAGACGAAGTGTTGGGTGGCGCCTTTTTGCTTTACGCGGGGTGTTTTACAGAGCCTTTATAAGAGAGGGAGTGTGCGCGTGTCGGTAGCTGACATGGTGCTTATTGGCCGAGTGATCAAGCCCCACGGTGTGCGCGGGGAAGTCGTCGTCGATGCGACAACGGATGACCCGGAAGGGCGTTTCGCAGTCGGGACCACGCTGTTGGGTGTACAGGCCGGCCGTGAGGAACAGCTGACTGTGAAAACGGCACGCCCGCACCAGGGGCGTTTGCTGGTTCGCTTCGAGGAGATTCCGGGCCGCAATGAGGCCGAGCGCCATCGGGGCATGCAGTTTTATGCCGAGCCCGTCTTCGAAGACGGGGACTTTTATGACTTTGAACTTGAAGGCCTGCGCGTAGTCCATAACGGCACCGATATAGGCGAGGTCACTTCTATCGTCCGCGCGCCCGCTCATCGTCTCCTTGAAGTCACGCTTGACGACGGGGCCCGGGAGGTACTCATCCCTCTGGTAGAGGACATCGTTCCGGAAGTTGACCTTGAGAATTCTACTGTCACCATCACCCCGCCGGAAGGACTGTTGGAGCTGTGAGCTTACGTCTCGATGTAGTCACAATCTTCCCGGAGTACCTCGAGCCACTGCGTCATGCGCTGCTGGGCAAGGCAATTGAGCAGGGCATTTTGAGTGTCGGCGTACACAACCTGCGCGACTGGGCGCCAGGTGTACACCAGGCTGTGGATGACTCGCCCTACGGCGGTGGCCCCGGCATGGTTATGAAGCCGGATGTCTGGGGTCCCGCCCTCGACGAGGTAGCGGCGCTGAAAGCGGAGCAGTCGCTCACGTCCGCGGTGCCACATTTGGACAATGTCCGCCATGATCAGAAATTGGGTTTGGCCGAGGAATCTTCCTATGCTGCAGCGGAAGTGCCGTCGTTAAGCGAAGAAGATTCAGCGAAGCCCCTGCTGATCGTCCCGACCCCGGCGGGCGAGCCGTTTACGCAGCAGATGGCGCAGGAGTTCTCACACGAGGAGCACATTGTGTTCGCGTGCGGGCGCTACGAGGGCATTGACCAGCGAGTTATTGATGATGCCGCTAATCGTTACCGCGTGCGTGAGGTATCTATTGGGGATTATGTGCTGATCGGCGGGGAAGTGGCGGTACTGGTGATTGCGGAGTCCGTCGTGAGGTTGATCCCGGGTGTGTTGGGCAATCGAAAAAGCCACGAGGAGGACTCTTTCTCTGACGGTCTGCTCGAAGGGCCGTCTTACACCAAGCCGCGCGAGTGGCGTGGACTGGCCGTGCCGGACGTTCTCCTCAGCGGCAATCACGCGCTGGTGGACCGTTGGCGGCGCGACCAGTCACTAATCCGCACGGCCGAACGTCGTCCCGATTTGCTTGCCGACGTCGACCTCAGCGCCCGTGACCGGGAAATAATCCAAGGAGTCATTGGGGAAGTAACCGAGGAGAACTGCTAGTGGCACGTGTTCGAATTGCGCGACCCCGGCATGTCATTGGTTGGTTAGCTGTCCTAGGTGCACTGGCGTGGTTCACTCAGACGCAGCTGGCGGGGAGCGTGGATCAGTCGTTTGCGGGCTGGGTCAGTGACCTGCATGGGGCGCGGGATGGCCGCGTCGATAGTTTGATGCTGGCTTTGAGCGAGATTATCCGGCCGATTTACATCGCGCCGGTCACGCTTGTTGCTACGGCACTCCTGTGGTTCCGCTTCCGTGCGTGGGCGTTGCTACTGCCGGCGTCATTCGGTTCGTCGATTGCGGTGACTTATGCCATGAAGTGGTTTTTGGGCCGCGACCGACCGGGTGAGGAGTTCTCACTGGTCAACCTGCACGATGCGGCGTTTCCTTCTGCACATGTGGCAGCGGTTACTTCCAGCGGTATGGCCGCGATGCAGCTTGCCATCCCCGTATTGCGCCGTACAGCCCGCAAGTTGCTCGACTTGGCCATCATCGCGCTTATCGGCGCTGTGGCACTGTCGCGCGTGTGGGTCGGGGCACACTGGCTCACCGATGTTATCGGCGGCCTCATCGCCGGAGTTATCGGCTTAGCAGTTGCGCTGCTAGTTCTTAGGAGATGGCCACGAGCACGGCGCTACGCGCTGCCTTAGTCTCCTCGTAGAAGGCCACGAGTTCGCGGTACCGCTGTGTCGCAGTGGCTTCGTCGATAAGCGAACCATTGTCCGTGATGCGGGCGGCAAGATCGATGCTTGCCAGCGTCTGGTGCACGTCGCCGACGCGATCGGCGCGGATGACTGCAGACAGCGGCTTGCGGCAGACGCGGTCGGCGCCGAGGATGGCCTCCGCCAGCGGGTCGCCGAGTGCCTGGCCGTCGATGGGATTGCCGGTCAACGTGCGCAGCAGGGACTCCCAGTCCGTGTCGATGTCCAGGGCATCTTCGTCCGGAACGTCGACGAAGTGCTGCAGGATAATCTTCTCCGCGCCGTCGGTAACAAGCCCCGCCGTGCCGCCGTCGCTGGTCGCCGCAGGTGCTGCGACCTCAACTAACCGCGCTGCCTCCTCATCGGAAATGCGCAGGTATTCGGCACAGAGTTTCTGCTTCATGGGGCTCCTTTTCCGGTGTTTACTGCGAGCCTTCTGTGGGGCGTTCGCCAATTGGTACTTCCACGATAGTAAAGTTGCCCGGGTGATTTCATCAGTAATTGCCCGAGAACTCGCCGCCACTGGTGCGGACGTTGCCGAAAGTGCCGTCGCCGCCGCTATCAAGCTTCTCGACGAAGGCAACACCGTGCCTTTCATCGCCCGCTATCGCAAGGAAGTAACCGGCGGGCTCGATGACACACAGCTGCGTTTCATCGAGGAACGCGTCGTTTACCTGCGCGAACTAGAAGAGCGCAAGCAAACGATTCTCGCCGCCATTGAAGAGCAGGGAAAGCTTAACGACGATCTCAAGGCCGCCATCCTCGCCTGCGACACTAAGGCGCGGTTGGAGGATCTCTACCTGCCGTACAAGAAGAAGCGCAAGACCAAGGCCGATATTGCACGTGAGGCCGGGTACGAACCGCTGGTGGAGGAGCTGCTGGCCGACCCAGCCGCGGACCCCGAGACTCTGGCCACTAAGTACGGCGAGGCAGCTGGTAAGGATGCGAAGGACGCTCTGACCGGTGCCCGTGCCATCTTGGTCGATCGCTTCGCTACCGATGCTGATTTGGTTGGCTCTGTCCGTGAGCAGGTGTGGTCCTCCGGTTCCGCCGCCGCTGCCGTGGTGGAGGGCAAGGAGACTGCGGGTGCGAAGTACCGTGACTACTTCGAGCACAACGAACCTCTGGACACCATGCCTAGCCACCGCGTGTTGGCCGTGCTGCGCGGTGAGGCCGAGGGCATCCTGACGCTCAACATCGATGCGGGTGAGGATGAGACCTACGAGCACATGATCCGTGAGGCCTTTGAGCTTCCCGACGGCGGTACCTCCAAGTGGATTGACCAGGCCGTTCGTTTCGGTTGGCGCACCAAGTTGGAGGTGTCCGCTGCCCTCGATGCCCGCACTCGACTGAAGGAGCGCGCCGAGGCCGAAGCCGTGGATGTCTTCGCCCGTAACCTGCGTGACCTGCTGCTGGCCGCACCGGCTGGCCAGCGCGCCACTCTCGGCCTGGACCCGGGATACCGCAATGGTGTGAAGTGCGCCGTTGTCGACTCCACTGGCAAGGTCCTCGACACTGCCATCGTCTACCCGCACCAGCCGCGCAATGACTGGTCCGGCGCCAAGGAGCAACTGGCCACTCTCTGCGCCACGCACCGCGTGGAGCTCATGGCCATCGGCAACGGCACCGCTTCCCGCGAGACCGAAACCCTGGCCCGCGAAATCGCTGACCTCATCGCTCAGGCCGGCGGCAAAAAGCCGACCCCTGTGGTGGTTTCTGAGGCCGGTGCTTCCGTCTACTCCGCATCGTCCCTGGCAGCAGCCGAGTTCCCGGACATGGATGTATCTCTCCGCGGTGCCGTATCGATTGCCCGCCGCCTGCAGGACCCGCTTGCTGAGCTCGTCAAAATCGATCCGAAGTCCATCGGTGTCGGCCAGTACCAGCACGACGTTTCCCAGACCAAGCTCGAGCACTCTCTCGATGCCGTGGTCGAGGATGCCGTCAACGCTGTCGGCGTGGAGGTCAACACCGCCTCTGCGCCGCTGCTCGGTCGCGTTGCTGGCGTGTCCTCGACTGTTGCGGACAACATCGTCGCTTACCGAGACGAAAACGGCGCTTTCACCTCCCGCAAGGAGCTGCTGAAGGTTCCGCGTCTTGGCCCGAAGGCCTTCGAGCAGTGCGCCGGCTTCCTTCGCATCCACGGCGCTAACAACCCGCTGGATGCCTCCGCCGTGCACCCGGAGTCCTACCGCGTCGTCGATGCCATCGCCGCTTCGACCGGCGTTAGTGTCCAGGAGCTCATCGGCAACTCCCGTGTCCTGTCCAAGGTGCGTGCTGCAGACTTCGTCGACGAGTCCGCAGGTATCGGCCTGCCCACCGTCCAGGACATCTTGACCGAGCTGGACAAGCCCGGCCGCGATCCGCGTCCCGAGTTCGTCACCGCCACCTTCAAGGAAGGCGTGGAGAAGGTCTCCGATCTTCAGCCCGGCATGATTCTCGAGGGCACCGTCACCAACGTCGCGGCCTTCGGCGCCTTCGTCGACGTCGGAGTCCACCAGGACGGCCTCGTCCACGTCTCCAACATGGCCCGCGGTTTCGTCTCCGACCCGCACGAGGTCGTCCGCTCGGGCGAGGTGGTCAAGGTGAAGGTTCTCGACGTTGACGTCGAACGCAACCGCATCGGTCTATCGCTCAGGCTTGACGACGACGCCTCGGATGCCAAGCCAAAGCGTGACGGCGGTCGCGGAGAAGGCCGTGGTGGTGGTCGTCGTGGTGATGGTCACGGCAAGGGGCGCAAGCGCGGTTCCCAGAACAAGAAGCAGGGCGGTTCCATGGCCGACGCGCTGCGCAGGGCGGGCTTTTAGCGCTTGATCTGTTAGCGCATAGCCTGTTAGCGCATAGCGTCGATGCGGCTGTTAATCTCTCCCGCGACAGTCGCAGCCATTCCATCCGGTACGACGATGGTGTAGTTGGAGCCTGAGGTCTCAATCTTGACGGCCTCGCCCGACCGGGCCGCAACGCTGATGCGACCGTCATTGCCGAGGCGAAGGCCAATACCGCCACCATCGGCCCAGTTATATTTCCCCGGTGCCGCGTACTTAACGGTTCGAAGCTCGATGCGGTGCTTCATCTTCAATGGTCCGCAACCGTTAAAAATAGTGATGGAATCTGTCTTTGGGGCGGTATCTAGTGTCATGCCGGTCTCATATGCAATGAGGAATAGCGGCGTGCACAGCAGAAAAACAATGCCGAGGCTTGGCAGGAACACTGCGAGCGCTACAGACACCACGCACCAGACTGCGAGGGTGACCTTGACCCCCTTAGAGATGGCCACACTGACATCGATGGGAGTCGGGGCTCCTTCTCGATGGGGCAACTGTGGCGATGTCGGCTCGGTGACCGTGGCGTCGGTAAGCGAGGAGTAGTCCTTGAGGCGGCGCGTCACGAGCAGGGCCGCTACTAGGCCGATGATGACGCCGGCTATTGCATAGATCCAGCCGATTCGGGCGGTCGTAGGGTCCGTCGTGCCGATCTGCGGGATGATAATCGCGAATTCAATGCCGATTAAGAAGCCGCAGAGGGCGAGGTTGGTTATTGCAATTGGCTTGCGCACGACAAGCGGCGTGCTGGTCTTTGCACCGAGCCAACCGATCTGCGCACATGCGATGACGATGATGGCCATAATCAATGTGCTTTGAATTGGCGGCATGAAACCGTTGGGAGTGCCGCTACCGCTCCAATGCGTTGCTAACTGCTCCGGTAGTCGGTCGGAAATGGCAATTACCCACAGAAGCTGTGCAATCGCCAGAACGCACGGGGCGATGATTGTTCCTCGAACAATCCAGGGGTCAAAGCGTGGAATCTGCTGCATGGAGACAATCTAGCAGTTGGGGGGGGGGGCTTTGTAGCAACGGTCGGCAGCGGTCGTTATTGGAGTGCTGTATCAGCGTGACGTTGTAGCGAGCGGTTGTAGCGTGCCGTCTTAGTGTGCGCGGAGTTTCGCCAGAAGATGCACCTCGTGACATTTGATAACACGCTCAACAATTCACTCGAATGTACAAGCGAAAAAGTTTTATTAAAGGGGTTGCGCAATCGAATGGGTGTGCTAAAATGGAGGCATCAAGAACAAAGTGCTTGAGCTTCTCTTCTTGGCGTTGGGCTAGTGGTATTCACTGGTTATCGACACTGAGCGGGGTTGGGGCTTTGGGGGAACAATGTCTGAAAAAGATAGTCCGGCCAAACAACCGTCCGATGTTTACCAAGCGGCTCTGCTGCCTGAAGCGCCGCAGTTTTTCCACGAGTCATCCACGAACCAGTTGGCGGTGGCGGGTATCCAACGCAATCGCCTGGAACTGGGTATAGCTTGCGGTTGCACGCCGAAGTCGCTTGAGATTGATGTGGATGCATACATTGCTGAAATCGCACCCGAGTTGGGTATTTCCCGCGGTAAGGCGCTCGAGTATGTAGAGGTCGGCATTCAGTTAGCGCGTATGCCCCGGCTGGGTGCCTTTATTAAAGCTCGAGCTCATTTGCCCTTTGCGCATCTGATCACCATTGCTCGCGCGACAGCGCCGCTCCACGATCCAGAGGTGCGTGCAGCTGTTGAAGAAGAAATTGCCCGCTTTGTCATTCCCCGAAAGCATGGCGAGGCACTCCGGGGAGTTCGCAGCCTACATAAATTCCTGCAACGGGTTATCGAAGAAATTGAACCTCAGCTTCGCCCCAAAAACCTTCCGGGTGATGTCGATCCGCTGCTTCCTGCAGGAGAACGCGAAATAGTAGGAGAGAGTATCGGTTTTGAAGAGAGCGACAACTTCGCGGAAGTTTTTATGGAGCTGGAAAAGACCCGCGCTCTCGAATTCAAAACCACCCTCGAGTCCATCTCCAGCTCAGCTGGCTGCACTCGAGTCGAAGCTTTGACACACCTCATCCGCGGCACCGCCGAGGCAAAAATCGTACTCAACCTATACTGTCCTGCCACAGAGGAGCGTCCCCGCACCGCCTGGCTTGGCGGCGTTGGCTGGATCTCGCAGTTAGCTACGCAGGCGTGGATTGATAAGGTCACGCATATTCGTATGCTTGCCGACGAAACCGCGGAGGGCTACGCCCCAACCGAAAGTCAGAGAGCCTTCGTTAAAGGTCGGGACGGAACGTGTCGCTTTCCGGGGTGTGATGTACCCGCGGAGCTCTGCGACATTGACCATATTGAGCCGTACGACAAAGAGCACCCAGAGGAGGGCGGGGCAACAGAAACGCCGAACCTCCACTGCCTCTGCCGCCGGCACCACAACATGAAAACAGCTGGTCTGTGGAATGTTGCACGTGATCGGGATGGGGTGGAACTGTGGACGTCGTCAAGCACGGGCAAAAAGGCGGTGAGCCTGGAAGACGGGCCGCTTGCCGGGCACGGGCGCTACACTTTCGACAAACGGGGACTGCGGATGACGCAGGCGCTGGCAGAATATAACGAGTATCGCCAGGAGCTGATAGAGCAATCACGGAAGCTGGTCGAGGAAGCGCGCAGGGGAGAAGACACCGATACTCCCAACCCGCAAGACCCCCAAGACTCGGAAGCTCCCCAAGACCCGCAAGACCCGCCGAACATGGAAGAGTTTGGTTTCTGACCAGGGGGTGTGTAATAATTTCCAGGTTGTCTTTATAGGCAGCTTTACCTGTTTCGGGCATGAACCGGCCGAGCGTCCCTCTGTGGGAAAGCGCCGCCAGGGTCCTCTGTCTATGCAAAAAGTAAAGGAATAAGTTTCCATGAACATTCTTGACAAGGTTGATGCAGCATACCTGCGCGACGACATTCCGGAGTTCCGCGCTGGTGACACCGTCGAGGTCGACGTAAAGATCGTCGAGGGTAAGACCGAGCGTATTCAGGTCTTCAAGGGCGTCGTTATCCGTCGTCAGGGCGGCGGCGTCCGCGAGACCTTCACCGTCCGCAAGGTATCCTTCGGTATCGCTGTTGAGCGTACCTTCCCGGTGCACTCCCCGAACATCGACGAGATTCGCGTTGTCTTCAAGGGCGACGTTCGCCGTGCGAAGCTGTACTACCTGCGCAACCTGCGCGGTAAGGCTGCACGCATCAAGGAGCGCCGCTAGTCTTTTGGCGCAAAATAATCCCCATCGAGTGTTGAGCTCGGTGGGGATTTTTCTATCGCGTATAGTCTTTTCCCATGACCGACGACGATTCTCGCGAACAGACTGACGGCCAAAAAGAAGACCGTACTGAAGGCTTGAAAGGCTTCCGGAAACTTGACGAGGAGCCTGAAAAGCACACTCCGTGGTACATCGAGATTCCAATCATTATCGTGATTGCCCTGCTCATCAGTGCTGGTGTGCAGTCCTTTATCGGCCGTGTCTACGTGATTCCATCCGAGTCGATGCAGCCGACGCTCAACGGATGTGTCGGGTGCACCGGTGACCGCATTTGGGTGGATAAGGTTTCCTACCAGTTCTCAGATCCCAAGCCCGGCGATGTTGTCGTCTTTAATGGCCCGGAGTCCTGGAATAGTAACTACGTGTCACAGCGTTCTACTAACCCGGTGGCAAACTCGCTGCAGACGGTTGGTTCCTGGATTGGCCTTGTCGCCCCTGATGAAAATGCGTTGGTCAAGCGTGTGATTGCCACGGGTGGGCAGACTGTGCAGTGTCGCCCAGGAGATCCCGGCATCATGGTTGACGGCAAGATGACAGACCAGGATTTCATTAAAACTCCAGCAGACAAGCCGGTGGTGGATAATCTTGGCTCAGAGCAGTGTGGTGGCCCGTACTTCGGGCCGGTAACAGTGCCGGAGGGGCATCTGTGGGTCATGGGTGATAACCGCACCAACTCCGCGGACTCTCGCTATCACATGGGCGACGAGCTGCAGGGTACTGTGCCACTGGATAACGTCGTCGGCAAGGTGCAGGCAATCATCCTGCCGTTTAACCGCATCGGTGGCGTCGATGATCCGGACATCCAGCACAACTAGTCAGCACAGTCTGCTCACGCCGCCGGCGCCGAAACTGCGGAGGCTGAAGCAGTCGCGCACGATAGAGGTCGCGCTGGCAAAGCGCGGCTTTGGACCTGTAGCCGGGGTCGACGAGGCTGGTCGCGGCGCCTGTGCAGGCCCGATAGTTATCGCCGCCTGCTGCCTTCCAGAACGCCCTATCGCAGAGCTGGATAAGCTCACCGATTCTAAAAAGCTCACGCCGGCCGCACGTGAACGGCTCTTTCCGCTCATCCAACGCTTCGCCACCTCTTTTTGCGTGACGACGATTCCCGCGTCCTACATCGACCAATTCGGCATCCAGGACGCGAATGTCACTGGAATGCGCCGCGCGGTAGCCGGGTTGGGGCAGCGTCCTGGCTACGTGCTTACCGACGCACTCAAGGTGTCTGGCTTCACGGCACCCTATTTGCCCGTGATTGGTGGTGATTCCGCTTGCCGATGTATTGCTGCTGCGAGTGTCTTAGCCAAAGTCACCCGCGACCGCATTATGGTTGACCTATCGGAGAAGTATCCGGACTATGGTCTGGCGGGGCATAAGGGCTACGGCACGTCATCGCATATGGAAGCGATTTCACGCCATGGCGCAACCCCGGAGCATCGGTGGTCATACCGCAATGTGCGCTTGGCACACGCGGAGTATCTTGAGCACCCCGAATAGACCAACATGTACAAAAAGAGCAACATGTAAACACTCGAAGGAGCCGTCGCGGTCGTGAGCGCAGAAGATCTAGAAAACTACGAGGCCGACGTTGAACTATCCCTGTACAAGGAGTTCCGCGATGTCGTTAGTCAGTTTTCGTACGTTGTTGAGACGGAGCGCAGGTTCTACCTTGCTAATGCTGTGGAGCTGATTCCGCACAACAGCGAAAACGAGGTCTATTTCGAGCTGCGGATGTCGGATGCGTGGGTGTGGGATGTCCATCGCCCGGCTCGGTTTGTCCGCTACGTGCGCGTTATCACTTTCAAGGATGTCAATATCGAGGAACTGGATAAGCCGGACTTGCGACTGCCGTAGGTTATCGTCGCCTGTCATCGCATGTTATGGCTAGCTGCTAACAGTTATCCACAGTCGAAAAATTATCCACAGTTAGGGCCCTCTGAGCATTTATCGGAGGGCCTTTGTCATGCCCGCTGTGCAAGAGTGTTTCCGAACCGCCAAGGCAGTAAACCGCCAAGGCACAATTCAACGGGGAACCAGGGGGACCGGGGCTATGACACAGAGCTTTGAAGAACTAACCACGAGACAGCTCGGCGCGTTTGGGGAGGATTTCGTCGCCGAGATGTTGGAGGATCAGGGGTGGGAAGTTATTGCTCGGAATGAGCGGGTGGGGCGCTATGAGCTCGATCTTATTGCTGAAGATGTTGACGGCAGGCTGCATTTTGTGGAGGTAAAAACGCGGCGCAGCTCGCGAAGTAGTCAGTTTGGGGACGGCAGAGAGTCCATCACAGCAGCCAAGCTTCGTCATTTGCGCAAGGCGGCGGCACAGTGGCTGTCAGAGAGTTCTACCTACTGGTTAGAGTCCGTAGTTATCGACTGCGCAGAAGTCACAGTGTCCAGCCCTTCGTCCGGTCCTCCAGTCGTTGCAGTTACGTACATTCCCGCAATCAGCGACGCGATCATGTGGGACGGCTAGATGACTGTCGGTACAGCTCTTGCAGTCAGCCTCAGCGGCATTGAAGGAACTATTGTGCAGGTGGAAGCCGATGTTGGGCGTGGCTTGCCAGGAATGTATATCGGTGGGCTCGGCGATGCCGCCGTCGGAGAAGCCAAACATCGCGTGCGCACGGCGGTTGCTAACTCGCAGTTGCCCTGGCCGAAGACAAAGGTCGTGGTGAGTCTGTCTCCGGCGCATATCCGCAAGCACGGCACTAGCTTTGACCTCGCCATCGTCTGCGCCATCCTTATCGCAACCAGCGATGACATGGAGGCCCGAGGTCGTCTCCGCCACACGGTTCTCATTGGCGAACTTGGGCTCGACGGTTCCATTCGACCGGTGCGTGGAGTGCTGCCGCAAGTTCTTGCCGCCCGCGAGGCCGGTGCCCGTTGGGTTGTCGTCCCCGCCGCCAACGCCGCCGAGGCCGCGCTCGTCGACGGCATCGCAGTCTGCACCGCAGCCGACCTCACACAGCTATGGGGCTGGGTACTCACCGGCTCAGGTTTGACGACCGCGCTTAACGACGACCCCAGCGAACAAGCCTTCTCGGTAGACCTGGCCGATGTCGATGGCCAACCTGAGGCGCGCTTCGCCCTCGAGGTAGCCGCAGCAGGTGGGCACAATCTGTTCATGCAGGGTTCTCCGGGAACTGGGAAGTCCATGCTCGCTGAGCGCTTGCCCACAATTCTGCCGCCATTGCAGAAGTGGCAGCAGCTGGAGGTCACCGCGCTGCATTCGGTGGCCGGAGCGCTCGATACTGCGGACACTCTTGTCCAACATCCGCCGTTTGTGGCTCCACATCACAGCGCGACTGTGGCAGCGCTAGTCGGCGGCGGTGCTGTGCCCAAGCCCGGCGCGATTAGCCTTGCCCACCATGGGGTGCTCTTCTTGGACGAAATCACCCTCATGCGCCCGGCGGTATTGGATGCGTTGCGGATGCCGATGGAAAACGGGGTGGTCGTCCACCTGCGTACGCACCATCGAGTGACTTTTCCGGCGAGAACACAACTAGTCATGGCGACCAATCCCTGTCGGTGTGGGGCGGCGTATGCCAGCGAATGCACCTGTTCTAGTACCGAGCGAGCCAAGCATGGTCGCGCATTATCGGGCCCGCTACGCGATCGCATGGATCTCAACGTCACGCTCAGTCCTGCCGGGGCCAAGCTGGGAATTAAAAACAAAGCACACAATGAGCCCTCCGCGGCCGTTCGCGATCGGGTACAGGCCGCACGTGACCGTGCCCGCCACCGATGGCAGGCCCTGGGGCTTGCCGACGAAGCAGCCGTCACCAACGCGAGTGCGCCACGCTCGCTTCTCCGTCGTCACGCGGGCTTAGACGAAGAAGCGATGGCGTTATTGGACTTCCAGTTGAGGAACGGAGAGATTACCCAGCGGGGAGTGGACAAAGTAATCGCAGTGGCGTGGACGCTCGCAGATCTCGGGGGAGTAGACGCGTTTACCTTCGAGCACGTGCAACGTGCTTGCCAGCTGCATGACCGCGGGGGCGGCTAATACAACCGAACCATTATCAAGGGGGAGAAATGGACGAAATTCACGCGTGGGCTTACCTGAATCGTGTGATAGAGGCGACGCATCCGCAGATTGTGCGGCTCGTGACGGAGTTTGGGCCGGTAGAGGTAGCAGAGAGGATCAAGGCTCGCGCCGGGCTGCCGGAAGGTCTGCTCAATACGACGCAGGCACGGGCCGACGTTGACCAGAGCGGCCACGATTTGGAGCTGGCGGCAGCGATGGGGTGGCGTCTTATTTATCCGGGGCACCCAGAGTGGCCGGGGGAGCTGCTGTCCTGCTTTACGACGCTCGAAGTCCGTGACCGCGCCGATGCACCACCACTTGCGCTGTGGGTGCGTGGCCGTGACTTGCGGGACGTGGTCAGTGAAGCGGTGGCGATTGTCGGAACGCGGATGGCCAGCAGCTACGGGACACAGGTGGCGGCCCAATTCGCGGGGCAGTTCGCGAATGCGGGGGTTAGTGTCATCAGTGGTGGTGCGTTGGGTATTGATGCCGCGGCGCATCGAGCTGCGCTCGACGCTGGCGGCACTACGGTTGTGGTCGGAGCCGGTGGTGTAGGGGTTGACTATCCGCGGGCGCATGCAGAACTCTTCGACGGGATTGCAGAGCGGGGTGCGCTGATTACGGAGTATCCACTGGGGGTGCGACCTGCGCGGCATCGGTTTTTGACTAGGAATCGTCTGGTAGCGGCCCTATCGCGAGCAACCACAATCGTCGAGGCGGGCTGGCGTTCAGGGGCGCGCAACACAGCGCACTGGGCAGTGAGGCTAAACAAGCCCTTGGGAGCAGTGCCGGGACCGGTGACGCTGCAAACTACCTCTGGCTGTCATGACCTAATCCGCAGTGGCGAGGCTGTCCTGGTGTGTAGTGCCGATAATGTGCGGTCGCTGTATCGGTCAGTTGGCACAGTGAACGAGGATGCTCAGCTTGAATTGTTGTGGGAAAAGTCGGCGGTGCAGAAGCTTTCTCGAAACGAGCTCGCTGTCTACGACTCTCTGAATTCTGCGGAGCCAACGCCGGTGGGAGAAGTCGCAGCGCAGGCGGGATTGGCCGTGGCGCTTACGACACATTTGTTGCTGGAGCTGCAGGGACAGGGGCTGACCAGTCGGGTGGAGGGTGGGTGGTTGCGCCAGGAACAGAAGCGTTAGTGAGGCGCTAATAAAGCCTTCTGCAGAGAATCTCGAAAAAATCTTGAATTAGGTATTGCAATTCTCTGTACGCTCAGTAATATAGGCAAGGCAAGCCTAAGTAACTGTTACGGAAACGGGCTTGTGACATGGGTGAGGCAATAGGGCAGTGGCTCTGGCGAAAGTCGGAGTCACTGCCTTTTTCCGCTGTCTGGTGAGGTCTCGCGGTGTGCATCTACGGGTTAAGTAAAGAAAAGTGTGTCTTTTCCGGGCGTGTTGCGGTTATTTGATCCAGCCTTTTTGGATGCCGAGGTT
>NZ_JASPJP010000015.1:0-53607 GCF_030232615.1 Corynebacterium sp. MSK035 | reverse complement strand
GCTATTCTTTGGTGATTTGTGGTGTGTGGTCTGGGGTTATGGTGGCATGCGGACACACTTTTCTTTACTTAACCCGCCAAGAGGGCGCAGGGGCGGCGGCAGGAGGGCAGCGACTAGCCGCCGAAAATTGCCAGCGCGTCGGCAGCGAACGCTTCAATGATTGCGGAGTTGTCAACATCTCCCGCGCGGTTGATGTAGGCGGCCTCCGTAGTCGAGGCGGAGGCATGGCCCAGTTGCAAGGTGGCCAGCGCCGCGTTGCCCGTTGCAGCCATGGCGGTCGCTACCGTGTGACGGAGGTCGTGATAGGAAATCACCGCAGGCAGCAGCTCCCGGTCGGCCTGCGCCACATCGTCGCCGGCGAGGTGCGGCAAGCCTGCCCATGTTAGAGCCCGGCCAGAGTTTTGCCAGGGTGGGGGTATGTGCCGGATGGGTCGTCACGCATAGGCAGTACCCGCGTCGTCGGTGCCCCTGTCGTGCGTTGGCCGTGGAACAAGCTCGTAGGCTTATCGGCCAAGCGCTCGGCAATCCTTGAGTCTATTGGCCCGAGAAGCTGGTCTGGCAAAAACATGTAGGTGTGTGACGATCAGCTATAACTTTCCTCCTTGTAAGCAGGAAACCCGCTCGCCTCTCATGACAGCAATGTACTTGGATAACCACATCGCTACTTGACCGTAGATTGATGTAGCGATACGATTTGAACATGTTCAGTGAACAAGTTCAATCAAGTCGTGCTACTCAAAAGGAGGCGACGCGCAATAAAGTCTTGGATACCGCCTATGCCCTTTTTGTGTCAGTCGGGTACGCGGATACAAATGTGCGTGCCATCGCGCAGAAAGCTAACGTCAGCGTTGGAACCGTTATGAACGTCGGGAGCAAGCAGTCGCTGTTGATTCAGACCATCGGACATCGAATCACCGTCATGCACGATGAGCTCCGTGGACAATCAGACAACCTTCTCGACGTTCTCGCTCCTTTCCTGAAAATGTTTACTGGGCAGGAAGAATTATCGAAAGCGTATGGCGCTGCCCTAATCACACAGGGAGACAACGGAGAGATTCTCAACGAGCTTCGAACTCTCTTGGTAGATGAAATCGTGTTGCGCCTAGGCAATATGCTCCCTAAAGATGACGCTAAAGAGTTCGCGACAATCCTTTACAACATTTATCTTGGGTTGCTTCTTGGCTGGGCTGCCGGTGCATACGACACCGACGAACTATCCATTCACGCGAACAGTTCCATCTCCCGTCTTAAAATCGCGTACGGAGTAAAATAATGATTCTCGAATCTTCGCCTGCTTGGCCCTCCATCATTCTTGCAGCCATTTTGTTCGGAGACGCGGTACTCTCGCTCAAACCCGTAGCATTCATCGAGGCCTGCCTCAGAGGAGTACGACTTCCTACAGAGTGGTGGTGGGCTCTTATCGTTATCAAGTGCCTAGCAGCAAGTGGACTCATTATTGGGCTCTGGATACCAGGCATTGGAATAGCGACGATGGTTGGAGTCATTGCCTACTTCTGCACCGCAGCAATCGCACATATCCGAGCCAAGTTTCTAGGTAGCGAGTTTTGGGTCAATTGCTTAGGGATGCTCGCTATTTCACTAGGCGCTCTCATTGCGACACTATTGATAGCCTGAAACGACCAATTTACCAATTGTGTTCGCCCATTGAGGGGCGCCGTTGCCCGCGCCGGGCGGCTTGCCGCGGGTGCCTGGGACCCGCTAGCCGCCTACCGCCTCGCCGGCCTGTCGAAGGGTATGAGCGTCTGCCTCGGTGCAGAAGGCATGACAAAGCCCTAGCTGATGGGTCGGGGTTGTGGGATTTGCAGAGTGGCGGGCTGCTGCGGGACTGGTAGATAGGCGTCCAGCTCTTCGACGGGTATCTGCGGTACTGCATCCGAGATACCAGTGGCGAGCGCTGCGCGACTGGGCCCGCGCCGGGATGTCACACCCGACGACGTGGGGTGGCAGGAGCAGTAACCGGAATTGAGGGGTTGGGGGCAATCCCAGTCCATTTTTATGCGTGGGGGGGGTAGGGGTGCGACGGGCAGGGGTTGCTGGGGCAAGGGGTGTGTGGCCCCTAGTCGACACCGTGTAGCCACCGCCGGTTAAGTCTTGTACTCAGGCTGTGGCGTATGTCCAGCTGCGGGTCTACTTCGGAAAACTCCGCACTTCCCCAAAGACTTTCCTCAAAAACTAGTAGGGGAGGTGTCCCTGTGTGGCGCGAGAAACGGCTTTGACAGGCATAAATGGCATTATAGGTCAAACCTTTACAGGGTACCCTAACGGTAGGTTACGGGTTCGAGTCCCGTTTCCGGCTCCAAAACTCCAGGTCAGGAAGTTTTCCGGCCTGGGGTTCTTTGGTTTAAAGGGGAAAATGTAGGGGTTAAGTAGCGTGAGGGGTGAAATCGTCTAACAGAACGTCCGCATCCCCTCTGTCCCGTAAGTCGGCTTAGAAGCTGGAAGAACCGCCTGAACCGGAAAACCCTGAGCTAAACCCGCTGTTGACGCCACCGCTACTGGAAGAGCTGTCGCGGGCAGTGGTGGCATCGCTATCCCAGGTGCTCACGACATAGAAGGGCACGTAGCCGTGGTAGCCAGAGCCAGCGAAGAAATCAGAGTCGTAGATGCGCGTGCGCTCGGGGCGCTCGTCGGCCTCATTGCGCTTCTGCAGCTGGGACTGCACGTGCTCCGACAAGAGCGCGGAGCGATCCAAGAGTTCTAGGTAGCGCTCCATGAACTGCGGATGGTGTGGTTCCTTGGATAATTCAGTGGCGGCATCTTCCAACTCCTTCGCGTGGCGCTCAAGCGCCGAGTCGATGCTTGCGGCCAAGTAGCCTGCCTGTGCCAGATCCTTCTCCAGCTCGTAGAGTTCATAGCGGCGAGCATCCGCATCAGCGTTCTCAATGCGGTGCAGCTTTTCAATATTGGCCTCAGCGGTTTCCACGCGCTCGCACAGTTGGCGCGCGTTGGCGATGAGCTCGGAGTGTGAGCGGAATTGCTCATCTGGCGCATCCGCCGGAATCGACATGAGGAAACCAACCTGGCTATCGATTGCTAGGAAGTCATCGCGCAAACCCTCCCAGTCCTGGCGCAGGCGCTCATCCACCAGCCCTGATTGGAGCGAGTGCGCTCGAATATCAATCTCCCTTAGCCGTTGCGCCACATCGGTGTAGGTCTGCGACACGTAGTCCCAGTCCTCGCGTGCCTGCTGTGTCTTCTTCTGCCGGCTGCGGCGTACACCGCCGGCGAGGCCGACACCAGCGCCGCCAACGCTCAGGCCCGCCACCCCGAGGCCAACGGCCGCCGCCATCCGGTCCTCTTTTGCGCCCTCGTACTGAGTATCCGCAGCACGGTCTACGTCGATTGCAGCCGCTGCGCCAGCAAAGAGGCCAGCAGGAATGTTGTCATCCCGCACGCCCGGCTTAATTGCTTCGATGGACTGTTTCAGATGGCTGTCATTCTTGCGTAGCTTCATTTGAGCAGCCACGTCCTCACCCGCGAAGACGAAGGCTTGGCGCGGATCAAGGCCCACGCCGACGAAGACCTGGCCATCAGCAAACTTATCCTTGCCGATGAGCTCCTGGTGGTTATCGCGCAGGTACTCCTCTACGGAGTCATTAACGTTTTCCTTGTTCTCGGCAAAGACCATGTAGTGCAGCCCTTGGACCACGTCAGGGGCGGCGATCCGGGAGACATCGCGAAGCATGCGCTGTTCTTCCTCCGGGGTGAGCACATCGTCTGAGTCCATGATGTCAGCCTGCACCTCACGCTGCGCGGGCTGCATGACGTAGTCAGAGCGCTCGGGCGAATCAAAGACCGCCAAGCAGGTGCCCGCACCGACACCTCCGAGAAGCAGGCCGCCCACTGCTGCTGCGCCGATGATGGCACCGATGGAGGTCACTTTGGGGCCGCGGTTGGATGCAAAAGGTTTAATATCGCGAGAGTCGGTCACGGTGATTCTCCTATTCGCGAGCGATCGGCCCCGCCAATTTTATCCGGTTTAAGGAGGTCGGGCGGGGAACAAAGGGTGCGTTTGAAGACTGATTAAAGGGCAAATGCCTGTCGGGGGCTGGGGCGGGGGAATTTTCTTTCACTTATGCGCACGTTGTCGGAAGTCCCGGTCAACATATGGATGAGCTATTCACTTATGGCCACGCTGCTGCGTATCGATAGGTGAATATTGCATCGATAGGACAGCGCAACGCCGCCAGCAGGACAGCGCAACGCCGACAGCAGGACAGCGCAACGCCGACAGCCGGAAAATCACAGGCCACGGAGCTTTCACATCTGCAACTCTAGCCCCACGCTTCACAGGGGTTACATGCGCATGTAAAGTGGACTTTGTTCTTAAGTCATAAGCGTCGATAGGGCTGGTCTCGGGGAAGGGCCTGCGCTATGGGCGCTTTTGGCATTTTTCTGCAAAACCTTCCAGAAAACCCCACAAGCTGGGGTGATTTCTCCGAGAAAAATATTCTACGATAGAGCCATGTCAGAGGTGCTCTTTGTCAGTAGTTCAAACATGGGACTCTCACGCGTACTAGAAGGGCTGCTGCGGCAAGCTGCCCCAGGCCTGACAGTGTTGTCAGCAGGTATCAGCATCGATGATGATGACCGCGGTCTGGATGAAGACGCGCGGCGTGCGCTCTGTGAGGTGGGGGCACGGTGCGATGGCGATCCTCATCAACTCACGCCGTCTCTCGCAGACAGTGCGGATGTGGTCATTGTTGTGGGGAAAATCGACGTTTCGGACTACATCGCGCCAGATGTAGAGACTGAGCGCTGGGAATATGATGACCCAGCTGACCGCGGGATTTATGGTTATTCCCGCTACGCGGAATTGCGGGATTTCTTCACTCTGCGCGTCAATACGCTGGCGGAACGGTTTGCTGCCTAAATAGTCGCTGAAATAGTCGCTGTCTTAATAAAAGGTGGGGCGCGGGAACCGTCGTAAAGCATGTGCTGAAGCTGACACACTTTTGTTTTCTGACAATAATGCCCGCGTTCGCCCGGTCAACACCTAATGTAAGTAGTTATGTCTATTGGTCCATCGCTGCGACGCACCCTGTACAAACTTGCTGAGAAAGAGATGTCCCCGGCTAAGGCAAAGTTCTTGCTGAACATTTGGCCGCCGCTGTTTGGCACCGGCATCCGTATCACTGAGATTGCGGATGACTGGTCTGAGGGGCGATTGGAGCTGCGCCTAAACGCTCTGACTGCGAATATGCATGGCGCGGCATTTGGCGGTGCACTGTTTTCGATGACGGATGTGCTGTTTGGCACGCTGGTTATGCAGCGTCTGGATGTCAAGAAGTACGAGGCGTGGACGCGAACTGGGTCGTTTGAATTTATCCGGCCGGGTAAGAATGGTGCGTACCTTGAGGTAGAGGTGCCGGATGAGATGGTCGAAAAGCTTAAGGCCGAAACTGAAGGTGGCTATTCGACGGTCGTTCCATACACCTCTGTAATCCGAAACCGCGATGGCTCCCTGGTCGGTATTGGTCAGCAGGAGCTCTACGTGCGCCGTCGTGGTCGTAAGAAGCCGCCGGCCAATCCGAACCAGCAGGATTGTGTTGCCGGTGAGAACCTCATCTCTGCTGCTCGCACTCTTGCACGGCTGGGGATGCGCGGGGTGGAAAACCGTGATGTGCTCGTCCAGCAGGAACGCACCGCACGACGCTGCATTTCACCAGAGTCGCGTGCAGTCGCATGGCTCCACGGGGTCCTCGAGTACGGCGATGTCACTGTCGACGACTACCGCGCCGCAGGGCTTCCCGACGTCGTCATCGAGGCCCTCACCTCCGATAACCCCTCGCCAGCCGCGCAGCAGCTGCTTGCGGATGTCGTCACCGCGCGCGAGTCGCTGACCAAGTTCTAGGTCGAAGCTCTACGCCAATAGCCGAGTGATCAGTTCGATCACTTCGGGGTCTGTTTGCTGCTTCCAATGCGCAACAGACCTGCCCTCCAGCTCGGTTTCGAGCAAAACAGCTCGACTGTCCGGCAGGAAGCTCTGCGCGGTATCGGACCACGGAATGACCAGGTTGTCATGGTGGCTGATGACATTAATCCAGTCAGGTGTGGCTGCCTTGCGCCTTCGGAGGTGTGGGGCAGTGTTGGCTGCAGGAAGTTCATATTGTCCTGCCGCTACCGCAATTTGATCGGCTAAAGCCTGTCCCATTAGCCAGCGGGCAGGAGCCCCATTCCACCAGCCCAAAATGCGGGAGATCTCAGTCAGATTTACACCGCCGACAGAGCCCGACACACTGATGACACGTCGAAACGAAAAACGCTCGCATTCATGGTTTGCAAGACGCGTAAACAGCAGGAAAGCCAGTAGCCCACCCTGCGAGTGAGCCACAATATCGACCGTGTCCGAGTTCGTTTCAGTGCAGACTCCGTTGATATAGGCCTCGACTTCGGCGACAGAATCTACGAGGGCAGCAGTGCCACGGTCTCCGTAGGCCGGTACATAGACTCGGCGGCCGCGGGCACGGAGTCCGTCGGCAAGCGGTGCCCACGCGCCGGGACTATCGAGCGTGCCATGAAGTGCGATAACCGGAACGGGGTCTCTGAGGTCCCCCGACGCTGGACTTGGATTTGGCAGGGACGGATGTGCGGCTGTCGGTGGGAAAATCCGCGTTAGGAGCGGTCTATTCCGCATGCTCGATTGGGTCAAAATCCTCGCCTACCAGCTTGAATAGTGCCTCGCGAGTAAGCGCGCGGGGGCGCCAATCGTGCGCCATCTGCTCATGCAAAACGATGGCTTGAGGGAACGTGTCCTGCACATAGAGATTGGTGACCATGCCTGTGTCACCATCATCCAAGAAACAGGACTGTGGAGGGGAAATGAGCTGGTCATACTTGGTGGCAATGCAGGTGTAAGTAACACCGGGACCGAGGATATCGTGGGAATTGGAGTTCAAAACCATCTTTGAACCCGTGAGCTGTTCCAAACCGGAAACGCCCCAATAGCTCTGCACAAAGTTGCTCATCAGCGACTTTGTGCCGGGGATCTTAGTGATACTGGAAGCGATGCCGCCCAGATTGGTGCCGTGATTGGGCGCGGCAAGGCAGACAACATGCTTGATGTACTTGGAAATGCGCAGAGAAAGCAGGGTGGCAATTAAGCCGCCTTGCGAGTGCCCCACGATAACGGCGTGCTTTGCGTCAGTGGCGTGCAGGACAGCCTTGATGTAAGGCACGAGCATGTCGATGGACTGATTGATGGGGTCTGTTGCACGGTGCCCAAAATCTGGCGCGAAGACAGCCCAGCCATCCTCCCGTAACTGACCGCCGAGGGTCTCCCAAATGCCCTTGACCTGGCCTGTTCCATGCAGGAGGATGACCGGCCACGGCCGGGATTTGGACACTTTGGCTCCCCAGTTATCTTCGAAAACACCGCGCAGCGGACGGAAGATGGCATAGGGGAGCGATGCTGATCCTTCAGCTGCAGCCGGTTGTTGCGCCTCCGGTTCCTGCGCTTCAGGGGCAGGGACTACCGGAAGTTGTTCTTCCCGAAAATCCTCGTTTGAAGCGGCGATTAGCGCACCAACTTTCCGTCTTCGTCAGTCCCGAGGGCCTTCCGTAGCTTGGCGGCGGCCTCATCCATGGACTCTGCGGAAGGATTGCGATCTACCGACTGTAGGTTGTACCCGGACATATCGTGGGCAGGGAAGATATGAATGTGCGTGTGCGGAACCTCGAAGCCGGCGATGAGGTAGCCAGCACGCGGAGCGTCAAAAGCGGAGACAACAGCCTGACCAACCTTCTGGGCAACCTCATTGAGGTGGGCCCATAGCTCAGGCGAGGCGTCCGTCCACTTGTCCACCTCTTCAACAGGGACGACCAGCGTATGACCAGGCGCAATTGGCTCGATGGTCAAAAATGCGACGACCTTGTCATCGCGGTAGACAAAACGACCGGGGAGTTCACCGTTGATGATTTTGGTAAATACTGTGCTCATGTGCCAAGGGTAACCCGAATAGCGGATTGAGGGGTTGGGTGCGATGAGAGTTATCCGGGCTGATTAGTAAGATGATTGCTATGCGCATCCTCGTAATTGGCTCCGGTGCCCGTGAGCACGCCCTGTTGTACGCAATGAGTAAGGACCCGCAGGCTACTGATCTTCACGTAGCCCCTGGTAATGCGGGTATGAGTGAAATTGCAACCATGCATCCACTGGTCGTGGATGACCCCGCTGGCGCTGTTGCGCTGGCCAAGGAAATTGGGGCCGATTTGGTTGTTATTGGCCCTGAGGTTCCGCTGGTCGCGGGTGTGGCAGACGCGCTGCGCGACGCTGGTTTCGCAGTCTTCGGACCGAACGCTGACGCAGCTCGGATTGAGGGGTCCAAGGCTTTCGCTAAGGACGTCATGAAGGCAGCTGGGGTAAAGACCGCCTCGGCAGAGGCCATCCAGCCGGAGGCCTCCGACGAAGACATCGAGGCCGCCATTGACCGCTTTGGCCCGAACTGGGTCGTGAAGGATGACGGTCTGGCTGCTGGCAAGGGAGTCGTGGTCACTAAGGACCGCGCTGAAGCTCTCGAACACGCAAAGGCTGTTCTGGCCGCCGGTAACCCGGTGCTGCTGGAGTCCTTCCTGGACGGCCCGGAAGTTTCCCTGTTCTGCCTGGTCGACGGCGAAATCGTCGTCCCGCTGTTGCCGGCTCAGGACCACAAGCGCGTCGGTAATAACGACGAGGGGCCGAACACCGGTGGCATGGGTGCTTACAGCCCGCTGTCCTGGCTGCCGGAAGGCGCAACTGAGCGCATTGTCACCGAGGTCTGCGAGCCGGTCGCTCGTGAGATGGCCGCTCGCGGTTGCCCGTTCCAGGGTCTGCTGTACGCAGGTCTGGCCTGGGGCGAGGACGGCCCGGCTGTCATTGAGTTCAACTGCCGTTTCGGTGACCCGGAGACCCAGGCCGTGCTGGCGCTGCTGGAGTCCCCGGTGGCGCAGCTGCTCAACGCCGCTGCTACCGGAACATTGGCGGACTTCGGTCCGCTGTCTTGGCGTGATGGTTACGCTCTGACTGTTGTGCTGGCCGCTGAAGGCTACCCGGTGTCGACGCGCACGGGTGATGTCATTGAAGGTGCAGAGCCTGGCCGTGAGGCAGATGGCATTCTCCACGCAGGTACTGCCCGCAATGCTGCGGGTGAGCTGGTCTCCGCTGGTGGCCGTGTGCTCAACGTCATCGGCGTTGGTGACACGCTGGAAGAGGCCCGCGACAAGGCGTACGAGACCATCAAGACCATTAAGCTCGAGGGCTCGCACTACCGCACCGACATTGCACTACCTGCAGTTGAGGGCCGTATTTCCATCTAAATAATGCTTGAGGTGGTCCGGCTGCACTCGGATGCCTCACTGGTGCACCCACCCGGGATGAACTGGATTTCCCGGGTGGCCTCGGCGGCTGCAAAGATGAAGGTATGCACGCCGAATCTCCGCAGTCGCCAAAGTCGTCGCAGTCACCGCAGCCGTTAAACTCCTCGCAGTCACCGCAGGCATCCCAGCCCCAGCGCGACCTAGCATCCCGCCGTTGTGAGGTCGCACCCTTCCATGTGATGGATGTTCTCGCGCTCGCACAGGAGCGTCAGCGCACTCACGGTGACGCTCTATTCCTCTGCGTGGGACAGCCCGCGACCGCGGCCCCGGCTGCCGCGATTGCCCGTGCGCGTGCTGATTTAGAAAATCAGGTTCTGGGCTACACAGCGGCCGTCGGCACGCCTGAGCTGCGTGCAACCATCGCCGCCTGGCATCGTGAAAACTACGGCACGGCCACGGAAGCCGCTGATGTTGTCATCACTACCGGTTCTTCCGGCGGTTTCGTAGCGCTCTTCCTCGCAGCCCTCGATGTTGGCGACGACATCGTGCTCGCGCGCCCGGGCTATCCCGCATACCGCAATACGCTGCAGGCGCTCGGCGCCAACATTGTCGAGATTGACTGTGGTCCTGAGACTCGTTTCCAACTCACCGCCCAACACCTGGAGGCACTTCCGCGCGTGCCCAAGGCCGTGATTGTCACCAGCCCGGACAACCCCACTGGCACCATTATCGATGCCGACGAGCTGCGTGCCATTGCGAAGTGGTGTGAGCAGCACGATTGCCTGCTCATTTCCGACGAGATTTATCACGGCATTACTTATGGCCGACAGTGTGCGTCTGCACGCGAGTTCTCCGACGCGGCGGTCGTGGTCGGCAGTGTCAGTAAGTACTTCTCGATGACCGGCTGGCGCGTTGGCTGGCTAATCGTTCCCAAGTGGCTGCGTGCGCCGCTTGATCGCCTCGAAGCCAACCTCACTGTCTGTCCACCGGCAATTTCGCAGGCAGCGGCGGTGGAAGCGTTCAGCCCCGAGTCCATTGCCGAGCTCAATTCGCACGTGACGCGTTACGCACGCAACCGCGACGTTTTGCTCGAGGGGCTGCCCCGCGTCGGTCTCGGTAATATCGCCCCACCCGACGGCGGTTTCTATATCTACGCCAATATCGCAGGGCTTTACGACGACCCGAACTCCGTCGACTCCATGACTTGGGCTCGGGAACTGTTGGCCGCAACGGGCGTGGCCGTTGCCCCTGGAATCGACTTCGACACAGAGAACGGCCATCAGTGGGTTCGCCTCTGCTTCGCCGGTGAGACGTCCGAGATGGAAGAGGCTGTTCGGCGTATTGGGGTGTTCACTGATCGTCGTTAAAACGGCTTTTAGTGGCGCTCGCGGTGTGATTTACCTCACCCTTTTAGGGGTGTTTTTCAGTCGGGCGAGATAGGGTGCTCGACGGGCGAATCGCTGCTTTAAACCCTCTACCGACGGTCGCTGGTAGAGCCGATGTTGGGGGCATTCCTGGAAGGGGCCGTTGGGGCTCTGTTTTCTTGATCGCCGGTTTGCTGTAAAGGCGGAAAAACTGCCTCAGATTGAGGGTTCTGTGGCTGCGGTCACATCAAGTGAGGCTGGGGTTGGGTCGATAGTGGGGTGGGGTGGCCTTCGCGGCAGCATCTTTGACAGCCGGCAGCTCTGTCGGTGGTCTATTTCCGCTGGCAGGGGCCCCTTTTTCTTTAATTGTCGATGGGGTTGACCTCTGAGGAACTGGCGGCTATCCCTGCGTGGGGTGACGATTGAGCGCGGTGTGTAACCCACATTCAATGTTGGCTGCAAGCGCTTTTAGTGGGGATAGTTTATGTCTGACCAAAAGAGACTTCCGCGCCCTGTTTTTGGTTGTGTAAAAGCGTGATTTTTGAAGCCGTTATCAACGGCAGTAAAGCGAGGTATGGGGCGGCGTCGAGGGGCGCTGTTTGTGGCTCAGTGCCTGAGCTAAAAAGCGTCCAAAAGTTAACAAAAGGTTAACTAAAAATAAAGTTTAGCGCTTGCCAGGTCTTGTGTTGTCGTCTACGGTTGCAAGTCATAAGTTCCAAACGATTCGATGAAACGACGTTTCAACTGCGGAATCGCAAAGAATCGGTTGGAGAAGTCCAACAATAAAGATCAAAGAGATCTTAAGAGAGGTGACCTCTGATGAACGCATTCAACGAGATTATGGATACTGTGTCCCCGATTTTCCAGGACGGCAAGGAATCCAAGCAGGATGCGCTGGCATCGCTGCTTGCCGAAGCCATCGTGGAGGCGAACCCGAAGCAGGGCATCGCCGCCGACGATCGCCGTGCTGCCTAACAAGAATTAGCTTTGGTCCGATTCCTGCTAGGCAGCTAGTGGGGAAGCAATCCCTACTGGTTATTCCTACTGGTTCAGGAACTCCCGGACCTGCTCCATATCCTTATCACCGCGACCCGACAGGTTCACGAGCAACAGCAAAGGCTCATCGCCTTCGTGAACCGGCAGCCCGAGCTCGCTAACAGCGGCAGGGTCGGTTTCACGGAGTCGCGCAATCTTAATGGCCTGCGCCAGCGCATGCGAGGATTCCATCGCCGGAATAATGCCCTCCATGCGGCTGAGCAGCTGGAACGCTTCCAGCGCCTCCTCGTCGGTAATTCCGACATAGCTGGCGCGGCCATTCTCCTTCAGCATGCCGTGCTCCGGGCCAACAGACGGGTAATCCAAGCCCGCCGAGATGGAGTGCGATGGCAACACCTCGCCGTCGTCGGAAAGCATGACAAATGAGCGCATGCCGTGAAGGACACCAGTCTTGCCCGCATTGATGGGCGCGCCGTGACGGTCGGTGTCGAGACCCTCACCTGCGGGTTCGACGCCAATGAGGGCGACATCGGAGTCGTCGATGTAGTTAGCAAATGCGCCGATGGCGTTGGAGCCGCCACCGACGGCTGCGATGACAGCGTCGGGAAGCTTGCCGTAACGCTCGGCCATCTGACTGCGTGACTCCTCCGAGATGACCTGCTGGAATTCACGCACGATAGTGGGGAATGGGTGCGGTCCGGCGGCTGTGCCCAGCAGGTAGAAAGTGGAGTCGAGAGTCTTGCTCCACTCGACCAGTGCCTCGTCAATAGCATCCTTCAAACCGGCCTCGCCGGTGGTGACGGGAACGACCTTCGCGCCCATGAGCTCCATGCGCTCGACATTGGGGTGCTGGCGGGCGACATCGTGCGCGCCCATGTAAATCTCGCACTCAAGTCCCAGCAGCGCTGCGGCCATCGCGGTGGCCGTGCCGTGCTGGCCTGCGCCCGTCTCAGCAATGAGACGGGTTTTTCCCATGCGCTTTGCCAGCAGCGCCTGGCCGACCACGTTGTTGCCCTTGTGCGCGCCGCCGTGGTTCAAGTCCTCGCGCTTGAGCACAATCGTCGTGTTCGGCGTGGATAGACGTCGGCATTCGAACAGCGGGGTTGCGCGGCCGAGGAAATCGCGACGCAGTTCTTCCAGCTCGTGCTGGAACTCCGGATCGCTCATCGCCTCGATGTAAGCCGCTTCCAGCTCATCGAGTGCTGGCAGCAGGAACTCCGGCACTTCCTGTCCACCGAAGCGACCGAAAAATGCAGGCAAGAGGGTTTCGCGCACCTCGCCCGCGCCGTTAACGCTTGCCGACGGCACCCTGGTTGCAGTCGGTGCTGCAGCCTTGGCGATGGCATCCGCGCTGGGGTTGTAATCAGTCATTGAAGAGAGCCTTTCGTTGCTGTTGTTTATTTCAGCGGGCCCTGGTTCTCTTCGCCGAACCGATAAAAGAAAAGAGCCCGCCAGATTTATCTTCTTGCGAGCTCGTACTTGACGGGTTTGCCGTCGACATTAATGAGATGACGTGACGTTGCTCGCGGACTTAGGCGAGCCACCACCACTGTGCGCCGCACGGCGCGGGTGTGTTCATCAGGGGTGTCATCATGAATCTGACCATAACTCAAGGTTTCCGTAGTAGCCAAAGCGGGGTGGGGTGTGGGGGCGGGGATGGGGCACGAAATGTGTACGGGATATCGCAACTGTGCCTGGGGTGTAGGGCAGTTCCCCTCTAGGTCGGGCATATGCAGAGGCGGAATATCAGCATTCCCCTCGACATCGCTGGCCACGAGGACTAACGTTCCGATGGTGATTACGCTGTCGCGGCAGACCACTAAATCACGTCGGGGAGTTCGTCCCACGACGTTGGTGGTGTGGTGTTATGTCGCCCTCATAACCGTTGGCACGGTTTTGTTAATGCTGCCGATCTCGGCGGCCAATAGCCATCCCACGGGGCATTGTGCCCCGAGCCCTGGGGATATGTGCCTGCCCACCGCGCTATCTGATGCTCTGTTCACAGCCACCTCGGCAACAAGCCTGACCGGACTGATCACTGTAGATACGGCTACCCATTGGTCAACCTTCGGCAAGGTTGTCATCATGCTGTTGATTCAGCTGGGTGGCCTTGGGTTCATGACCTTGGCTTCACTTTTTGGCCTCTTCGTTGCGGGAAGACTCGGCCTTAACCGCCGTGCTGGTGCCCGCGTCGAAGGCCGCGGTATGGACATGGGCGAGATCTCATGGGTTGTCCGTGCTGCCGTTAGCTTCACGCTGTTGGTGGAGTTTGTTGTGGCAGTGGCACTTATGCTGCGGTTCCACCTAGGTTATGGGTACGGCTGGGGGAGAGCTGCGTGGGAGGGCTTGTTCCATGCCATCTCAAGCTTCAACAATGCCGGTTTTGCTCTGTATACGGACAACGTCATTGGGTTCCGCAGTGATGCCTGGATACTTTTGCCGTTGGCCTTCTCTCTTATCGTTGGTGGTCTGGGTTTTTCTGTTCTGCTCGAGGCCTGGCGACACCTGAAAGCGTGGCTTAGTGTCCGCACGCGAGGGCAGTTGCCTAAACGCTGGTCTCTGACTACTCGCTTCACTATCAAAGGCACCATCCTGCTGATTGCTTTGGGCACAATCATGGTGGCATTTGGTGAGCGGTCCAATGCCATGTCTGGATTCACTACAGGGGAGAAGATACTCAACTCATTCTTCGCTAGTGTGAGCCCGCGTACCGCGGGGTTCAACGCGCTCGATTACGCGGACTTCCACCCATCGACACTGCTGGGCACTGACTTCCTCATGTTCATTGGCGGCGGCACCGGTGGTACTGCAGGTGGCGTGAAAATCACGACGTCGGCAGTCATTCTCGCCGCCGTTCTCGCGGAGATTCGCGGTGACACCTCCGTGTCCGTGGCTCGGCGGCGCCTCAATCCAAAGGTGCTGCGTCAGGCCCTCGTCGTTCTTGCATTCGGTATTGGCCAGGTTTTTCTGGCAGTGATCGCCGTCAGTTTCCTAGCGCCACAGTTTTCTACTGATCAAATCCTTTTTGAAGTAGTCAGCGCCTTCGCCACGGTAGGCCTATCCACAGGCATAACCGCTAATCTGCCGGTGGCAGCACAGGCAATCTTCATCGTGCTGATGTTCACCGGACGTGTTGGCCCGATCGCCTTGGCGACGGCCTTGGCCGCCCGCCCACGCCAGCGCATCTACGAATATCCGGAAGAAAGGCCCTTCATTGGCTAACTCGAAATTCAACCCGTTTGCTGGTTTTGCAGAGCACTTCGCCAACCAAGTCAGCTCTTCTCCTGTTGTCATTCTCGGCATGGGGCGTTTCGGACAGGCGCTCGGCGAGGAGCTGGTCGCTGGCGGTATCGAGGTTCTCTGCGTAGACCACCGCGAAAAGGTGGTCCAGGAGCTGTCCTCGACCTTCGACCACGTGGTTACCGCCGACACCACCATGCCGGAAGTACTGAAGCAGCTCGGTGTCGATGAAGCCGAACGCGTGGTCATTGCAATCGGCAGTGATATCGAAGCGTCGTTACTGACCGCGTCCGCGCTGGTGGACATGGATGTACCGCTGATTTGGGCGAAAGCTGATAACCAGGCTCACGCCAAGATTCTGGGCCAGATCGGTGTGCACCATGTCATTCGCCCGGAGGCCGACACTGGCCGTCGTATTGCGCACCTAATCGGCGGCAAGGTCCAGGACTTCCTGGAGTTCGATCGCGACTACGCAGTCGGTAAGGTCGCGCCGCCGATCCATTGCCTGGATAAGACCGTGGCGGAGATTAACCAGAGCGCACCGATTACGGTTGTCGCCGTGCAAAAGCGCGGTCAGCGCTTCCGCCCCGCGCTTGCCGACGACCGCATTACCGCAGGTGACCTATTGATTGTCTCGGGCGCCATTCGGCAGTTGGAGACATTCGCCGGGGAGTAGGCGCTGATTGCTACTTGTCGCCGTGGCTGTCGATTCCGTCGACGCCTGTGACCGTGGTCAGCAAAAACACGGAATCTGTTAGAGCTTTCACGCCATGCTTGACGTGGGTGAGCACTTTGAGATTGCCCTCTGAAATCGTGGTTTCATCGGCACCGGTGATTTCAACTTCGCCAACAAGAACAAGCATCGAGGCTGCGGGCGGCGAGTTATGGGCGGAAAGCTCAGTTCCTTCAGTCAACGCGATGAGAGTCTGGCGCAGCGGACCGTCGTGGACAACAATTTCCGCAGCACGGCCATTACTGTTGCTTTTGGCCTGAGCGAGAAGTTCGTCCTTGTGGGAAAGAATCCTCATGGTCCTAGCTCCTTGGTGAAACCACAGCGCGCAGAGCACGCGCTGCCTCTTCCGGATTCTCCGCCTCGGTCAGTGCGCGAACCACCACAATGCGCTCCGCGCCAGCGGCGATAACTTCGCCGGCGGTCTCGGCATTGATACCGCCGATTGCCCACCATGGCTTGACCGGGTCACTTGCGCCGCGGTCGTGCGGGCGCACAATATCGGCCACGGAATCCTGGTGGGACTCCGCAGAACCCTGTGCACGCGCCCTCCGCACGAGTGCCGCAGCTTCACGGACCATCTCGACTCCGACGGGCTGACGGTCGGGCTTTGTCGGGGTGGCATACACCGGACCGATCACCGCGTAATCGATGCCATCGTCGGCAAGCGAGGCGGCGAACATGTCCAGATTTCGGTTGGAGCGGCCGATGAGAACCTCGGGGCCAACGATCTGGCGGGCCTGCTCGGTGGTGAGGTCTTCCTGACCCACATGCAGGATGTCTGCGCCGGTCAGTGCGGCAATGTCGGCGCGGTCATTGACGGCGAAGAGCTTGCCGTGTTCAGCGGCGACCTCGGCGAGGGTCTCCACAGCGGCAATCTCGTCGCGGGTGTCGACTTTCTTGTCGCGCAGCTGGATGATGTCAGTGCCGCCTTCGTAACAGGCGTGCAGGAATTCGCGCAGATCACCGCGGGATGCGCGCGAGTCGGTGCAGAGGTACAGGCGGGCGTCGGCAAGCAGGGCGCGTCGTGTTGTGCGAGTGGCGGCTGATGAGGCGTTCATGTCCCCATGTTAGGCGAGGTTGGGGATGCGGTGTCGTGGCGGTGAGTCCGAAGTCATATGATGGGGGAGTACCACGTTCCGCGGGAGCCGTACTCGGTATCGATGAGATGCCGCTGGCTGAGAGGGCGAGTAACGCCGACCGCTTTTACCTGATGCGGGTTATGCCGCCGGAGGGAGGAATGGCAGTGAATGCTGCCGCTATGGGTGCCGCCTCGACAAGTGAGGGCGGCACAGGGAATACGTCGTCAAGCGTTGTTATCGCAGGCGCGGGCATTATCGGCTTGGCGACGGCATGGAGACTACTCCGCCAGGGATTCGATGTGACCGTCCTCGATGCCGAGCCCGTTTCCGGCGCAACCTTCGCCGCGGCTGGCATGCTGGCGCCGGTTGCCGAAGTCGTGTGGGATCAGCCGACGCTGTATCCGCTGATGGTGGAATCGGGCAAGCTCTACCGCGACTTTGCCCAGGCCATCGCCGAGGAATCGGGCCACGATGTTGGCTATATCGAGAATTCCACGTTTGTTTGTGCGGGCGATGCCGCTGACCGGCAGACACTCAGCGAGCTCGTTGAGCTGCAGCATGACATGGGCATGGAGATCAACCGCATCACCGCCACCGAGGCGCGCCGGGCAGAACCGGCACTGGGGCCGGGCTGTGTTGGTGCGGTGGATATTCCGGGAGATCACCAGGTCAATCCGCGTCTGCTCGCCGAAGCGTTGCTGACCATTCTGGGAGACCGCGTCATCCGCACCCGCGCGGAAGAGGTTATTTACGCTTCCGATGCCGACCCCCGCCAAGCCATTGGGCTGCGCGGCACGGACGGAAATGACTACCTCGCCGATGAGGTCGTTCTGGCTGCGGGGCTGAACACCGCCGATATGGCCGGTCTGCCGGAGAATCTGAATCTGCCGCTGCGCCCGGTCTATGGAGATGTGCTGCGTCTGCGTGTACCGGAGCGCCTGCAGCCACTGGTCACTCGCACTATTCGCGGTGTGGTTCAGGGGCGTCCGGTTTATATCGTCCCGCGTGCCGACGGCACCGTCGTGCTCGGCGCAACCTCGCGTGAAGATGACCTGACCGGCGTCTCCGCCGAAGGAGTCCACCAGCTACTCCGCGACGCATACCGCCTGGTGCCCGGCATTCTCGACTGCGAAATCTACGAGATGACCGCCCGCGCCCGGCCTGGTTCCCCAGACGATGTCCCCATGATTGGTCGCGTGGCTCCAGGACTGACCGTGTCCACCGGCTACTTCCGTCACGGCATTCTGCTTACGGCCATCGGCTCCAAGCTCACGGCCGATGTCGTCGCAGGTCGGGAAACTGACAACGACCCGGCGCTTCTTTCCGCCGTCAATCCATTCCGCTTCAGCGATTAGAGGAGGCTCGCTTATGTCCACCACAACACTCAATGGCGAAGGCTACACACCGGCTGCGGGGGAGATGGTCGCAGACCTCGTCGCTAAGCACACGGGGCACGCGCTTAACGACGACGGCACTGTCGCGGACGGCACCCGCCTGGGAATCGCGGTAGCCGTGGATGGTGCGGTAATCCCGCGAGCCAAGTGGGCGAGCACGCCCGTGGCAGGCGCCATCGACATCGTGACAGCAGTTCAGGGAGGCTAGAGATGACCGAGAATTCCGCACAAGCAAACATGTCCGCGCAGGAAAATGAAACCGGGACGGCGAGCGAAGTTACACGTGAACCGCTGCGCATTGGCGGACTGGAGTTGAACTCCCGTCTGATTATGGGAACTGGCGGTGCGACCAGCATGGATACGCTGGAGCGGGCGCTGGTGGCTTCGGGCACTGAGCTGACTACGGTGGCGATGCGCCGCTTTACGCCCGGTACGAAGCAGAACGTTTTTGAGATTTTGCAGCGCAACAATATTGCGGCGCTGCCGAATACTGCGGGGTGCTATACCGCTCGTGACGCGGTGCTGACTGCGCAGTTGGCCCGCGAGGCGCTGGAAACCAACCTGCTGAAGCTCGAGGTCATCGCCGACGAGGACACGCTGCTGCCGGACCCGGTCGAGCTGGTCGCGGCAGCGGAGCAGCTGGTGGCTGACGACTTTGTCGTCTTCGCTTACACCAACGACGATCCGGCGCTGGCCAAGCGGCTGGAGGATTTGGGCTGTGCGGCGGTCATGCCGGCGGGTTCGCCTATTGGTACTGGCCTGGGAATTCTTAACCCACACAACATCGAGCTGATTGTGGACCGCGCGAATGTGCCCATCATCCTGGATGCGGGCATCGGTACCGCGTCTGAGGCAGCTCAGGCGATGGAGCTTGGCTGCGATGCAGTGCTGTTGGCATCCGCAGTGACCCGTGCACATGATCCGGTGGGCATGGCCACAGCGATGCGCTTCGGCGTTGAGGCAGGACTGACTGCTCGCGAGTCGGGTCGCATCCCACGGCGTCGACTGGCCCAGGCGAGCTCGTCGTTTGAGGGAATCATCACTGAGCGCGTCAGCGGCGCACGCGAGCAGGATTCTCTGTAATGGCTGAGCAGGGTGTCAATCTTTCGGACCGCGACCTGCGCCGGTACGCGCGGCACCTAACACTGCCGGGCTTTGGTGCCGAGGGGCAGCGAACTTTGCGAGCCTCCCGCGTCCTCGTCATCGGAGCTGGTGGCTTGGGATCGCCTGCGCTGTTATACCTGGCCGGGGCAGGGGTCGGGCGCATCACCATCATTGACGATGACGTGGTCGACGAGTCCAATCTTCAGCGCCAGGTCATTCACCGTGAGTCCGACATTGGTCGCCCGAAGGCCGAATCTGCCGCGGATGCCGTGCGGCGCCTTGACTCCGAGGCATCGGTGACCGCAATCGTCGGCAGGTTAAGCGTCGACAATGCTGAGGAGCTCTTCGCCACTCACGATGTAGTGCTCGACGGCGCGGACAACTTCGCCACGCGCTACCTGTCCTCCGATGCCGCGGAGCTGACCGGAACGCCACTGGTCTGGGCCACAATCCTGCAGTTCGCAGGACAACTGTCCGTCTTCTGGCCTGGCCACGGCCCCATGCTTCGCGATCTTTACCCCGACATCCCCGATCCCGGCTCCGTGCCGTCGTGCGCCGCAGGCGGTGTCCTCGGCGCAATGGTCGGACAGATCGGCTCCATGATGGTCGTCGAAGCTATCAAGGTGCTCACTGGTGTCGGCAAGGTCGCCGTCGGCAAACTCGTGCTTATCGACGCCCTGGAGGCAACCACCCGCACACTGTCCTTTGCAGCCGACCCGGAGCGCGAACCCGTTTCCGACTTGACCGAAATTGCGCAGGTGTGCGCAGCTTCGTGGACCGAGGATGAGGAGGCCCCGGCGCAGAGCATGCGCAGCATTGGCCCCAACACGGCGCACGAGCTTCTTGCCGAGGGTGTGCCTCTCATCGATGTACGCGAGCCTGAAGAACACGCGGAGGCTGCCATTGCCGGATCTGTGCTTGTGCCACTCGGCAACATTCGCAGCCGTGGGTGGGCTGCGATTCGCGAAGCGTGGGCTGAGCGGAACCTCCAGTCGAACTACCCACGAGTTCTGATTCACTGCCACTCGGGTGCCCGCTCGCAACAGGCAATTGAGCTGTTGGCCAGCGAGATTGAGGCTGATGGCGCCATACCGGAGCTCATCAATCTGGACGGGGGCATTGTGGCCTGGCAGGCTGCGGGGCAGGAGACCGTCGTAAAGCGTGGCGGAACGCACTAATTAGTGGCTACCGCCACGCGCTGTTGAACAGTGTGCCTACGCCTGCGGCTTCAGCGTTGTCGACCACAACTCGGTGCCACGAGTGGTGAGCAGACGGACGGTCATCTCGCGTGAGTCGCCGTCGATATCGACTTCGCCGAAGTGCTGGAAGTCCTGTGTGGGGTCGGCGTTGGCATTGTCTTTACCCGGTGCGTGGACGTACTCCACCTTCGGCCCGAAGGTCGAATCCATTTCGTTGGGGCCGAATGCGCCCGCGTGGAGAGGACCGGAGACGAATTCCCAGAAGGGTGCGAAGTCGGTGAACTGTGCGCGCTCTGGGCTGTAGTGGTGAGCCGCGGTGTAGTGCACATCGGCGGTGAGCCAGACGACATTTGAAACATCTTTAATGGCGCTGAGCAGGCGGGCGATTTCACGTTCACGTCCTGCAGGTGCACCGGCGGCACCATTGGATACGCTTTCTTGGTCACCATCGTCGCCGTCGGGGACGATGATTCCAAGCGGTAGGTCATTAGCAACAATCTTCCACGTCGCGCGGGAGTCCTTGAGGGAGTCGATTAACCAGTTGGTCTGCTTTTCGCCAAGGATTGGTTCTTCGGTTGTCGAGCGCGGATTATTGGAAGTGTTTTCTCCCTTGTAACTGCGCATATCCAGAATGAATATGTCTAGCAACGGGCCGTAGGAAACCTTGCGGTAGACGCGCCCATCTACAGCCATTTGCTGATCAATTGGCTGCCACTCATGGAAGGCCTGGTAGGCGCGCTTGGCCAGAGTGTTGACATCGCGCTCGGTATAGCGATCGTCGTCTAGGACTTCGTTGGGGTACCAGTTGTTGACTGTTTCGTGGTCATCCCACTGAACCAGCTGCGGAACCTGCGCATTGAAGGCCAAGTAGTTCTTGTCCATGAGGTTGTAGGAGTACTGGCCACGATACTCTTCGAGGGTTTCAGCAACCTTGGATTTGGCCGGAGTGACATGGTTGCGCCACACAGTGCCGTCGGAAAGCGTGACGGATTCATCCAGCGGACCGTCGGCATAGCAGGTGTCGCCTGAGTGAATGAATAGGTCTGGATTGCGCTCCATCATGGTGGAAAAGCCGGTGTAGCCACCGATTTCGTCGTTAATTCCCCAACCCTGACCTGCGACATCGCCGGACCAGTGCAGGCGGATGTTGGATGCGCGGTTTGGGGCAGTACGGAAGGTGCCGATAACGGGATCAGAGCAGATTCCAGTATCTGCCTCTTCGAGCGTGACGCGATAGAAGATTTCCTGCCCCGGTTCGAGACCGACGACACGTAGACGTCCGGTGCCGTCAGTGTCTGGAGTTAACAGAGAGTTACTGCGGAATACCTTGGCATTCTGGAAGCTCTCAGTTGCAGCAGTTTCAACCACCATGTGGGCGGGGCGGTCTGAGCGAGCCCAAATTAATGCGCCGTCGCCGCGGATATCGCCACTTGCAACGCCGTGGGTGAGCTGTGGCCGAGAACGCAGTAACCCTGGGGAGGCCAGTGACGGCGAACCCGGTGTAGCTGAAGCCGCAGCTCTAGAGGCATGAGCGAGCGTGACTGAAGTGGCAAGTGCGGTGGATGCGCCTAAACGTAGAGCGCTGCGACGGGAAAGCTGCATGGAGTCGAACGATAGGTTTTCCACTTTGACGTTCAGTTAAACCAGCGTGAACTCGAAGGAAAAAGTCGCAATTACAGAACAAAGGCTTAGTTATTGAGAATGACTGGGCTTCCTTTTGTAACGTAGATAACCGACTTGGGAGGAATGTGTCTTCCGAGCTGTCTTTTCTGAGACAAACAATCTAGAAGTGAAAGGCGCTGACCCCGATAATGGGATCTACACAAACGCCACAAGTAAAAACGCAAGAAAAGAAGTCGGGCGGTTTTCTTAAGAACCTGCCGACCGACCCGTTGATCTTCACGACGGCGATGGGTTTCATTGTCCTCTTTGTGGCAGTGACCATAGCGCTGGGGGATACCGCTCGGGATGCCTACTCGGCCGCTTCCGATTGGGTTACGTCTAACATGGGCTGGCTGTTCATCGGTGGTGTCTCGGCAAGCTTTATCTTCCTCATCGGCTTGTTTGTGTCCCGCTACGGACGCATCCAGCTTGGCGATGATGACGAAGAGCCCGAATACACCATCGCCGAGTGGTTCGGCATGCTCTTCGCCGGTGGTACTGGCTCCATGCTGATGTTCTGGGGCGTGGCTGAACCGCTCAACCACGCTTACAACCCGCCGTTCGGTCAAGAGCCGATGAGCCGCGAAGCTCAGAACACTGCGATGGCATTTACCATCTACCACCTGGGTATTCACATGTGGGTCATCATGGCGCTGCCGGGGCTCGCGCTGGGGTACTTCATTTACAAGCGTCACCTGCCGCCGCGCGTCTCCTCCATCTTCGCGCCGCTGCTCGGTACCCGCATCTACTCATGGCCGGGCAAGCTTATCGACGCCGTCGCCATCATCGGTACCGTCGTCGGTATCGCGGTATCGGTGGGCATGGGTGCGCTGCAGATTAACTCCGGTGCTGCACGTGTAATCGGTACCCCGGAAAGCTCGATGGTGCAGCTCATTCTGATTGCCATCATTATTGTGATTGCCTCGATTTCCGTGGCCCGCGGTCTGGACAAAGGTATTAAGGTGTTGTCCAATGCGAACATTTGGGCCGCCATGGCATTGATGGTCTTCGTGCTGCTCATGGGCCCGACATTGACGCTGCTGCGCCAGACCGTCGATACGACAGGTGTCTACTTGGATGCGCTGCCTCGCATCATGTTCTGGACTGACTCCTACGACGTCAACCCGAATTGGAAACAGGGCGCCTGGACGGTCTTCTACTGGGCCTGGACAATCTGCTGGTCGCCATTTGTGGGCATGTTCGTCGCCCGTATTTCCCGCGGCCGTACTGTGCGTCAGTTCATTGCCGGTGTGATTGCACTGCCGACAATCGTGTCAATCATGTGGTTCTCTATCTTCGGCCGCGCTGGCTTCGAACTGGAAAATGAGCAGCCGGGCATTCTGACGGAACCAGTCGTCGAAGGAGGGGATCCCTCGCCGGCTCTATTTATCCTGCTGGAGCAGTACCCACTGGCAACCCTTGTCAGTGTGTTTGCGCTCTTTGTGATTATGATCTTCTTCGTCACCTCCATTGACTCCGCTTCGATGGTGATGGACATGATGTCTACCGGTGAGGAAAACAAGGCTCCGACCTTCTACCGCGTGCTGTGGGGCGTCATGATTGGTGCTGTGGCAGCTTCTCTGCTGCTGATTTCTGGTGAAACCGCACTGGAAGCGCTGCAGTCTGCCGTGATTGTTATCGGTGTACCGTTCTTCTTCCTCCACTTTGTGATGATGTACTCCTTGGTCAAAGGCATGAGTGATGACCACATGGCAGTGCGCAAGCCGGTTACCCGCCAGTGGGAGAAGACCGATACTCCAGAGAAGTTGGAGAAGCACGAAGCCGCACCCGCGCCGGGCTACGACGAAGAGGGCAATGAGCTGCCGCGCTTTGAGTACACCCACGATGAAGAGGGACGTCTGGTTATTCAGTCCGATGTGGTCGTTGAAGGCGAGTTTGAGTCTGGCGAAAAGTCGGAATCAGAGAGCCCAGAGGAGTCGGGGACGAAGTCTGAGTCGTAGTAGAGCACGGTCGCAGTAGTGCCCGGCACTTGTGGCCACGCTATTCACCTATCGTTGCGCTGTAGCGTGGCCATCAGTGAGTAGCTCATCGATAGGAGCGAAGGCAAAGGCCGTAGCCAAACAAAAACGCCGCCCGGCGGAAACCATAAGCAGTTTCCGTGGGCGGCGTCGCTGTGTTCGTCGTAAAGCAAGTGTGGCGTTAAGCCGTGATTAGCTTTACTCGTAGGTGCCTCGGAGGTCCTTGTAGTCCTCATCGTGCCAATCCACGTTGGCCTGGTCCTTGGTGGTGACACCGACATCAGGCTGATGCGGGACCTTCGCAATGATGTTGCGGCGGGCGCGGCCGGCGCGGAGCTGGCTTTCGATGCGCTCAGCAAGGTTGGCAAGGCCGAAGTTGATGGCAATGAGAATGATTGCTACGACGACCAGCGATGGAATCATGGCGCCGTAGTACTCGCCAAGCTGGCGGCCAGAGCGGACAACCTCGACGTAGCCAATCATGTAACCCAGCGCGGAGTCCTTCAGCGCAATGACCATCTGCGAGATAATCGCCGGCAGCATGGCGGCGACTGCCTGCGGCAGCAAAATAGTGACCATCGTCTGGCGGTGGGAGAGACCCAGCGCAATCGCAGCCTCACGCTGGCCCTTCGGCAGCGACTCGATGCCGGAACGCAGTGTCTCGCCAATGACGGAGCCGTTGTACATGGTCAGGCCAAACACAACGGCGGCAAAGCCGAGGTAGTTCGACGGAAACAGCTGCCAAAGCGCGAACACCGAGTAGGCAAACAGCATGAGCACCAGCACCGGAATGGCGCGGAAGAACTCGACAATCACCGAGCACAGCCAGCGCACCGGTGCGACCGGGCTCAGCCTGCCGACGCCCAGGAGAGCGCCAATAACCAGTGCCAACACAATAGAGACCACAGCCGCGATAATGGTGCTGACCAAGCCGGGCAGAATGTACGTGGTCCAAGTGGTGGATTCGAGGAAGAACGACCACTTATTCGCCTCGAACTGGCCCTTGTCGGCCAGTTTCATTCCGACCCCGGCGAGGATCGCAACGGTGATTGCAGCCACGATCCAGGTGAGGGTTCGGTTGAAGCGCTGAGCCTTGGGGCCCGGCGCGTCGTAAAGAACTGTTGCGCGAGTAGCCATTAGCGCTTCACCGCCCATCGCTTGCCAGCCCAGCCGAAGAACAGGCCGGTCGGCAGAGTCAGAATAATAAAGCCGACAGCGATGATGCCGAAGATAATCAGGATATCGCTGGCGTAGTTTTCGGTCATGGTCTTCATCAGCAGCGACGCTTCAGCCACACCGATTACCGAGGCAATCGTGGTGTTCTTGGTCAGCGCGATCAGGGTGTTGCCGAGCGGCACGATAGCGCCACGGAACGCCTGCGGGAAGATGATGTAGCGGAAGCTTTGGCCGAAGCTAAGCCCCAGGGAGCGGGCGGCTTCGGCCTGCCCGAACGGCACAGTATTAATACCGGCGCGCAGGGACTCCGCAACGAAGCACGAGGTGTAGGCAACGAAGGCCAACACCGCGAGACGGAAGTTCTGCTTGACAATGAAGGAGTCATTCTCCGCAGCCAGCAGCAGCCCCAAGTTGTAGTAGAGACCCATCGAGGCCAGCAGCACAATCAACGTCAGCGGGGTATTGCGGACAATGTTGATGTACCAGGTCGACAGGGTACGCAGGATTCCCACGGGGCTCACACGCATAGCGGTGAGAAGCGTGCCAAAAATCAGGGAACCAATTGCCGAGGCAACCGTCAGCTTGATGGTCACCCAGAAAGCCGGAAGCAGTTCCGGTCCCATTTCACTCCATAGTTCTGGATTCATTGTTTGCTCGCACCCCTTCCTACTTCTTCTCTACGAACGACAGATCGCCGATTGCCGGCTTGTCGTCGAGCTCGAACTTGTCGCCCAAATGCTTCTTCAGGATCTTCTGAAGCTCACCGGTGTCGTACAGCGACTCCAGCGCCTCATTGATGGCCTCACGGCTGGCATCATCACCCTTGGGCAGGCCGATGCCGTAGTACTCATTGGTCCAGTAGGAACCATCGGGGTTGCGCAGCTCGACCACGCGGAAGTCGTCGCCGAAGCGCTCCTTGTAGCGCTGGGCGAAGCCCGCGAGAATAGTCGCATCGGTGGTCAGAGCATCGACGACACCCTGCTTCACACCTTCCGCGCACGCGGCGTAGGTATCGAACTCCTGCAGCTGCACCTCCGGTAGAGCGTCCTTGACTTTCTGCGCTGGGGTGGAGCCGGATACAGAACACAGGCGAGTGCCCGGGGCGACGTCGTCAAGCCCCTGGATGCCCTCGGAACCGCGCACCAACAGTGCCTGGTGCGTGACCAGGTACGGGCCGGCGAAGTCGACGGCAGCCAGGCGGCCAGCGTTGATGGAGTAGGTGGCGGCGATCATGTTGACCTCGCCGTTGTTAATCAGCGTCTCGCGCTGAGCGGACGGGGTCTCGCGCCACTCCATCTCGGGCACATCCCAACCGTTCTTGTTGGCGATGTACTCAATGACGTAGCGGGAAACATCGTTGTCGACGCCCGCGAACTCACGGTCCGGAGTGCGCTCACCGAGACCCGGCTGGTCAAACTTCGTACCCAGCGTCACGTGCCCGGCTTCGATATCGGCCAGCAGGTTTCGGGGTCCGCCGCTACCGCAGGCCGCGAGGCTCATTGTCGTGGCAACAGCTACGACAGCCGCCGCAACTCGCTTGCCGACGACACCTCGGCGGCCCTGGTTGCGACTGCGTCCCCGGCCTCCTCGTAATAGTGAAAGCTTCATGGTGACCAGCCCCGCCTAGTGTCCGACGATCTTGGCCAAGAAGTCCTTGGCACGATCGCTCTGCGGGTTGGTGAAGAAGGTCTCCGGGTCGGTGTCTTCGACAATCGCACCGTCGGCCATGAACAGGATGCGGTCGGCCACGCGGCGGGCGAAGCTCATCTCGTGGGTGACACAGACCATGGTCATGCCGCCCTTGGCCAGGTCGGTCATGACATCGAGGACCTCGTTAATCATTTCCGGGTCGAGCGCGGAGGTGGGCTCGTCGAAAAGCATGACCTTCGGGTCCATGGCCAGGGCGCGTGCGATGGCGACGCGCTGCTGCTGACCGCCGGAGAGCTGTGCCGGGTACTTGTCAGCCTGTTCCGCAATGCCGACACGGGCGAGTAGCCTGTCCGCACGCTCGCGGGCCTCGGCTTTGGAGATTTTGCGGACCTTCAGTGGGGCCAACGTGACATTGTCGCGAATGGTCATGTGGCTGAAGAGGTTGAACTGCTGGAAGACCATGCCGACCTCAGCACGCAGACGGGTGAGTTCCTTACCCTCTTCTGGGAGAAGTTTGCCGTTGATGCGGATCTCGCCGCTGTCGATGGTCTCGAGGCGGTTGATGGTTCGGCACAGTGTGGACTTACCAGAGCCGGAGGGGCCGAGGACAACTACGACCTGACCAGCTGGGATTTCCAGATTGATGTCGCGCAAAGCGTGGTAATCGCCGTAGTGCTTATTCACCCCGGCAATCGAAATCATGCTCTGTGGTGTGGATGATTCAGTCATGTGAAAAAGTATAGGTGACTCACGACACATCACTGCTATCGGTGTTCCTTGTCCGATATTCACCTGTAAAAAGTGACTGCACACCAATTAGTTCTAAAGATCCACGCGATGGCGCCTCGCAACAGGCTTGCGGCCATGCACGAACCAGTAGAAGACGGCCGCGAGAACCACCACGACCGCCAGGCCTGCGTACATCTTGTCGAAGCCCATAGTGGCGGCTACCGAACCAAGCACGATTGGGCCGAGGCCGATGCCCGCGTCGACAAGCAAGAGCAGCGTCGAGATGCCCGTGCCCAACTTGTGCGCCGGCGCCAGGTGCACAGAGATGGTCTGGCAGGCCGGCATCAGCGTGCCGTAGCCCAGGCCGCAGAGCGCACCGGCGGCGATAACGTGCCAGTCAGCGGTTGCGAAAGCCAGAACAAGCAGTGAGATGGTGAAGCACACCAGGCCGATGGCGATAACGGGGTTGTCGCCGCGGCGATCTTGTAGGCGTCCCAGTGAGAAACGTGCCACCATCATCGCCACCGCATAGGCGATGAAGAAGAAGCTGGCGCCTCTAGCCAGGCCGCTCAGCTGCGAGTATCGGTTCAGGAATGTAATCACGCCCGCATACGCCAGGCCGATGAGCAGCATGAACAGGCCAATCGGCACCACTCTCGGCGTCATGATGTCATCGAAGGAAAATGTGCGCTTCGTCTCGCTTGCCGACGAGTCTTCGGTGGCCTCGTCCTTGGTTGCCGCAGTGGTGGGCTCGTTGTGTTGTGGCAGAAAGAGTGCCAGCACCAGTCCGACAATGGACAGGCCGAGGGCTGTGGCAAAGAGGACGCCGTAGCCGACCGAACCAATAAGGGCAAGGCCGAGAGCTGGGCCAATCGCTGTGGCCAGGGTGGTGCCGAGCGAAATGTAGCCAGTTCCCTCTGCGCGCCGCGAAGCCGGAATAGCGGTTTGGGCGGCGGCCATCACGGCGGTGGAAGCGAATGCGTAGGTCAGGCCGTGGATGATGCGGATTGCAATCAGGATCGGCAGGGATGCGGCCCACAGGTAGGCGGCACAGGCTGCCACGATGACAGCGAGCGAGCCAAGCATGATTCTGCGACCACCGAAGGTGTCCACCAAGTAGCCGGAAAAGAGACGAGCGATGGTGGCGCCGACCACGAAAGAACTGGCGGCGAAGCCACCGGCGGCATCGGAGGCGGAGAAGCGCTGGACGGCGTAGAGCGCCATGACCGTGATTGAAAGGTAGAACACCAGGTACATGCTGAAGTTAATCAGCCAGCTGATGATGAACGCGGGGGAGAAGAGCTTGTCCTGCCCGTGCTGCTCGTCCTGCTCGTTCTGTTTGTGCCTGTTCTGTGTGGTCGTATGCGTTGTCATGCTGAAGATACGGTCTCTTTTCTCGTTTGAAAACGATCGTGGAATTAGTGCTTTGGCGAAACTGCTTTCCGGCATTTGTATCATGCAAAAATGCAGTTAGGGCTCGAATTATAACAATTGGTTTGTATGATGCAAATGTGCTTTTTCGGCCTTAACCGCATCCGTGGCGCGCTAGAATAGGGGCTGTTCAGCAAACAGATACATCCCGCAGGCCCATTAAAGGGCCGACATAAAGGCGACAAGAGGATTGACTGCCACCGTGCGAAACGACGACCTGGCCGCGCTCGTTTACGAGAACATGCTGCTATCCCGGGTGAGCTCCAGCGGCTACCGACCACATCGTAAGGACATCCTGTTGGATCGCTCCGCCGCAGCACTGCTGGCTAGGCTGGAAGCACAGCCGGATATGACAGTCGCCGAGCTCTCCGATGCACTAGGGCTGGACATTTCTACAGTGCATCGCCAGCTGGCCGCCGCCATGCGGCAGGGGTATATCGCGAAGAGGTCCGCGCCGTCGTCAAGCGCGAAGGTGCATAGCGCGACCGACAAGGGGCTAGAGCTGCTGCACCGGGAGATTGAGGCGCGTAAGAATACCGTCGATGACATTACGCATGGCTGGGAAGACTCGGAGCTCGCGGAGTTCGTGCGATTGATGCGCAAATTCAACGAGGGCGTGGAAGAAATGCGTGGTCATCCATGGCCTAGATAACCGCGGATGCAGTGGTCATGGAATACTTGAGGGCGTGGCTGAGAAAAAGAAGATCGCAAACGTCCTTGCTAACCGATACGCCTCTGCGACTCTGGCTGAGTTGTGGAGCCCTGAGTACAAGATCATCCTCGAGCGCAAGCTCTGGATTGCCGTTCTGAAGGCTCAGGTCGCTCGCGGAATTGAGGTGCCGGAGGGCACTATCGAGGCGTATGAGAAGGTCATCGACCAGGTTGACCTCGACTCCATTGCCGCCCGTGAGCGTATTACTCGCCACGATGTGAAGGCTCGCATTGAAGAGTTCTGCGACCTGGCTGGCACCGAGCACATTCACAAGGGTATGACCTCGCGTGACCTGACCGAAAACGTTGAGCAGCTGCAGGTTCTGCAGTCGCTGAAGGTCGTGCGCGACAAGGCCGTTGCCGTTGCCGCCCGCACTGCGGAAAAGGCCTCCGAGTACCAGTCGCTGGTGATGGCAGGTCGCTCCCACAACGTCGCCGCACAGGCAACAACCCTGGGTAAGCGCTTCGCCTCTGCTGCGGACGAGATGCTGCTGGGCATCGAGCGCGTAGAAGACCTGATTTCCCGCTACCCACTGCGTGGCATCAAGGGCCCGATGGGTACCGCCCAGGACATGCTGGATCTGCTTGACGGTGATGAGTCCGCACTGGCCTCCCTCGAAAACGAAATCGCTGAAGGCCTCGGCTTCGACCGCGTCTTTGACTCCGTTGGTCAGGTCTACCCGCGCACCCTCGACTTCGACGCTCTGTCCGCACTGGTCGAGCTGGGCGCAGGCCCGGCGTCGCTGGCCACCACCATCCGCCTGATGGCCGGTAATGAGACCGTCACCGAGGGCTTCAAGGAAGGCCAGGTCGGCTCTTCCGCCATGCCGCACAAGATGAACGCCCGCTCCTGTGAGCGCGTCCACGGTTTCCAGGTCATCCTGCGTGGTTACATGACCATGCTCTCCGAATACGCCGGTACTCAGTGGAACGAAGGCGACGTTTCCTGCTCCGTGGTTCGCCGCGTTGCACTGCCGGATGCTTTCTTCGCCATGGACGGCATGTTCGAAACCTTCCTCACCGTCCTGTCCGAGTTCGGTGCATTCCCGGCCATGATCGACCGTGAGCTGGAGCGCTACCTGCCGTTCCTGGCTTCCACCAAGATCCTCATGGCAGCCGTTCGCGCTGGTATGGGCCGCGAGGAAGCCCACGAGATCATCAAGGAGCACGCCGTCGCCACCGCACTGGATATGCGCGAAAAGGGTGCTGAGCAGAATCTCACTGAACGTCTCGCTGCAGATGAGCGTTTCCCGCTGGATGCCGCAGGGCTTGCCGACGCTCTGGCGAACCGCCATGCGTTCATCGGTGCCGCGGAATCCCAGGTTGACCGCGTAGTTGCACGTGTGCAGGCTGTCGTGGACAAGTACCCAGAGGCCGCGGCCTACAAGCCGGGCGAGATTCTGTAGCTTCGCGAGCGTCACGCGCGAAACACGTAAACGAAAAAACGTAAAGACGTAAGGTCCCTTGAAAAACTCTGTCACGTTGGTGGCAGAGTTTTTCTTTGTTTGTTGACGAAAGCACCAGTGAGCAGCCAAGTTCCTCGGTACGATGAGCGATAAGCATCGAAACCTCTACTCGAAAGGTGCCCGACGTGACATCGGCTGTTAGGACTTCGCTTTCTCGCCCAGGTGCCACATTGAATGTGCTGCGCTGGGTTCCAGAAAATGACAAGGGCGCGCCCATTACTCCTAAGGGAGTGGTGCAGATTGTCCACGGCATGGTCGAGTACGCCAACCGCTACGCCAAGTTCGCCGAGTACCTCGTATCCCAGGGTTATGCCGTCGTCGCGCACGACCATCGCGGCCACGGTATGACCAAGACGGATGCTGGCATCCCGGGCTTCTTCGCTGACTACGGTGGCTGGAACCTGATTCTCGAAGACCTCCACGCGGTGCGCCAGTACGTTGATGCAGAATTCCCAGGTAGCAAGCACTATATTCTCGGCCACTCCATGGGGTCGCTTCTGACTCGTAACTACATCGCCAAGTACGGCGAGGGGCTCACCGGTGTCATTATCATGGGCACTGTGTCGTGGCCAGGGGCTAAGGGCGACGCGGGAATGAAGGTGGCAAACCTGCTGGCTAAGATTCGTCCTACCGCGCCGGGCAAGCTGCTCAACACTCTCACCTTTGCTGATTACAACAAGGACTTTGAGCGCCGCACTAAGTTTGATTGGCTCACCCGCGACCACAAGATTGTCGATGCTTATATTGCGGACGACAAGTGTGGTTTCGTTCCCACCAATGCCTTTTTCCGCGACCTTCTCGTCGGCACGCACTACGCGAACTCGCCTGAAGCCTATGAGAAAGCGCCTGATGAGCTGCCGCTTTTCGTGGTTTCCGGTGCCGTTGATCCGGCGGGTGGCGCTGCCTGTGTGACTGAGGTCGTGGGCAAATACCTGAACGCGGGCAAGAAGGACGTGCGCTTTAAGGTCTATCCGGATGGTCGCCATGAGATTCTCAACGAGTTGAATAAGGAAGAGGTCTACTCCGACATTGTGGCGTGGTTGGAGTCCCGCTAGGGGGAGCTGGTTAATAGACAAAAAGTATGCCCGTTCGGCGGGTCGACCGGTGGGCATCTTTTGCTACTTATCCCAATGCGAGTTACTGACTGCGTTTATGTCAGCGGCGGCAGGGCGATGCAAGTTACTGACTGCGTTTATGACAAAAATGGCCTGAAAAATTGCCTGAAAGTGTCATAAACTCATACAGTTTCACATTTGCAGCCCGTAATCATATTTGGCGCCCGTAATTTTTGGGGTCTGCCCAGTCATTATCTTGAGAATCAGACATACTTTTGTCATGTAACGTTCTTTTTACGCTTGAAGATTTACGCTTGAAGAAAAGGAACCGACCACATGATCAGAAGAAGACAACTCTCAGCGGTCGTGCTCACCATCTCCATGCTGCTGGTGCTCGTAGGCTCTTTTGCGGGAATCACAACAGGGCGTGCACAGGCGCAAGAGGCCGCGAGTACTATCTCGCCAACCATGGTGATCCTGGATGCTTCAGGGTCAATGCTTGCCGACGACGCGGGCGGCCAGACCCGAATGGAGGCAGCGAAGACTGCCACGAGTAAGTTCGCGGGATCGGTGTCAGAGGACTCCGAAATTGGGTTCATGGTCTACGGCACGGAAGTTGGCAATTCGCCGGAGGAGCGGGAAGCTGGCTGTCAGGACATCACCACGCTGCTGCCCGTGCAGGCGGGTAACTCGGCGAAGATTCCTGCTGAAGTAGGAAAGGTCCAAGCCTCCGGCCACACCCCGATGGGGCCTGCGCTGCGTCAGGCTGCCGATGAGTTGCCGAAAGAAGGGCAACGTTCGATTGTGTTGGTCTCCGATGGTGAGGACACCTGTGCTCCGCCACCGGTGTGCGAGGTAGCCAAGGAACTCAAGCAGCAGGGCATTGACCTGGTCATCAACACAGTTGGTTTCCTTGTTGATGCAGGTGCACGTGCTGAACTGGAGTGCATTGCTGAGGCCACTGGCGGTGAGTACCTGGACGCCCAGGACTCCGATTCGCTGGCTGAGTCCATGAAGACGCTGGCGACCCGCACCGCACGCACCGCGCAGTCCAGCGCGCAAGAGATACAGGGCGGCGACGCTCCTACGAGCGCTACCAAGGTGCCTGCCGACGTGGAAACGTTCTCGACCAAGCTGCGGGAAAAGACTCCTGAGTCCGAGCGCAGCATCGGTAATCAGGAAGGCGACGGTGCTGAGTACTTCTCCGTCCCGGTTGCTGAGGGAGAGCGGCTTGCAATTAGTGCGGCTACCGTGCCGGGAGCGTCGTCAGGCGCGACGTTGATGGACCTAGATGTTCGTAACTTCGCGCTCACTATGCATTTGGATGACAGCAGTTGCTTCCTGGCCAATGATTTCGGCAATGGCATCATCGACTCCAATGGCCCCTTTTTCGCATCGATAACAACCAAGCAGTCCGGGGGAGCTGAGGGGGACTGTAAGCCGGGCAATGTGGTGTTCTCCGTGGCTCGGAAAGGCGGCTCCTTCGAGGGCCAGGACATTCCTGCAGAAGTAACCATCAAGCGTTTCGCCAACGAAAACCTGATTGATGTGCCGGAGGCGTTCCCGTCCGACAAGGAGAGCTTGAACCCTCCGCCCGCGACACCGGAAGCAGATCAGGCTAAGAAGGTCACCCCAGGTTCGTGGTTCGATGACGCCACGGAACTTACTGCCGACAACATCAGCAGCGTCACGGCCGACATTGTTCCTGGTGAGACGCACGTGTACAAGATCAAGTCCGAGTATGGGCAGCAGCTCCGCGGCGCCGTCAAACTCATTGACGCCCCAGAAGCGGACAAGCTTGCACAGATCTCCGGCCTGGATATCAAGACGCTGAACTCGGCACGCCAGCTCGCCGGCAGCGAGGAAAACCGTCCGGCCAATGAACACCAGATCGGTGAAGAGACTACATTTGGTAACTCGGCCCGGATTAACTATCGCAATCGGATCGGCGAAGATAGTGAAAAGTCGGGCGATTACGAGGCTGAAAGAGCCTGGTTGGATGGCGACCAGTACATCGTTGTCTTCTTCAACAACAGCTGGGGTGCCGGTCAATCCCACGATGTCGCGGGTGTTCAAAACGTCCCGGTGACTTACCAGCTGACCACGGAGTTGGTCGGCGAGAAGATTCCGGGCCCAGCTTTTGAACAGGTCGCGCACAAGTCGCCAAGTAGCGAGGCCCCGACTAGTAGCCAGCAGAATCCGAAGGGCACCGAAGAAAACGAGGATGACGGCTCTTCCAACATGATGTGGTTCTCTATTGGTGCAGTTCTGTTAGCCGTCGTCGGCGCGGCAATCGCGTTGACCCGTAAGTAACGCTAGAGCGTCCAGTACACGCCGAATCGGTCAGGCTTGACGACGGCTTCCGTGCCCTCGGCAACCTCAGCGCCTGTTAGGCCAAGCGCTTGGCAGGCGCTTTCGACCTCTTCGGCCGAATCGCTGGAGAGGCGCATCGCCACACCGTCGCCGAAGGTGAAATTGTGCATGCCCGGCGAGTCGAGCGTCATGAAATTCCCTGACCCGAAAAGCCGGTTGTATACCTCGGTGGCGGCGGCAGCCTGTGGTTCGTCGCCTGTCCACATGAAGTAGGGAATAACGGCGGGATTCGCTGTCTTTGCGGCAGCGTCCGTGCTTGCAGCCCCGCTGGTTAAGGAATCAATCATCAGTTGCCAGTTGACCCCATTGCCGTCGACCAACCAGCCAAAGAGCGGCGAGAAATCGTAGCTGGTCAGGGGCATGAGCGTAGCACCACCGCTGATGGTTTCATCACCCGCCATCAGATGCTCCCACAGTCTGCGCAGCTGGTTTTCCTGACCAGGGGCAAATCGCACCATAAAAGACACAGCGGGGGTTAATCGGCGGTTCCCGTTCTCAATGAGTTCAAAGTCCATCCCGCCGATGGTGAGCGTGGTGGAGTTGGGCTTGATGTTGGAGTGAAAACCTTCGGCGTAAAACCGCGCAGCGGCGCGGGGGTCGTCGTTAAGCGCGATCACGGCCGAGATAGAAACAGTCATGAAAATGAGCCTAACGACGAGCGCCTAACCGCGCAGAGAACGCAGCGTTTGATCCTAGTCAGTGAAGAATCTTCATACGGCGATATCCCCAGTAACGCTGCGCTGATTAGGGGATTTCAGTTAGTGGCGTGGGCTCTGCTCGCGAACTAGGTCTGCAAATCTGTTGATGTAGTCGCGAACAAAGTCCTCAGTGCTTGACGACGTGAATTCTCCTTGTTCGTCAATGAGTGTTGGCGATTGTCCCAGGAAGACCTCTGGCTGACCGAGCATCGGCATGTCGAAGTACGACAGCGCGAGTCGCAAGTTCTTCTGAGAGCTATAACCGCCCATACGGCCGACGGAGTGGCTGATAATTCCCGCGGGCAGGTTCTTCCATGCCACATCACCGTTGGGCTTAGATCCGATGTCAACGGCATTCTTCAGAGCTGCAGGAATTGTGCGGTTGTTTTCTGGGGTGACAAATAGGATGCCATCGCTGGCTTTAATGGTTTCCCGGAAACTGGTGTATTCCGCGGGAGTCGCAATATCGGACACTGCGGGGTCGTCGTAGTCGAAGTTGTAGAGAGGGAGGTCACGAATCTCGACGATGTCGACTTTGAAGTCATCGGGGAAGTACGTGGCTGCCTTGAGTGCAATCTTTCGTGCATAGGAGGCTCGACGCAAGCTTCCTACCAGGATAGAAATCTGTGCAGTCATGCGAATGTTCCTTTCTTAGGATGTATGGGGAAAGACGTGGATTTAGAAATCCCAGTCTTCATCTGCGGTGTCTTCGGCTTTTCCGATGACATATGCGGAGCCGGAACCGGAGAAAAAGTCGTGGTTTTCATCTGACCCCGGGGTGAGGGCGGCGAGAATTTCGGGCTTGAAGGCGGTCTCTTCATGGTTAAACCGCTGCGGGTATCCCAAGTTCATGAGCGCTTTGTTGGCGTTGTATCGAATGAAGTTGGCAACGTCGTCGTAGAGCCCGAGTGGTTGGTATAGGGCTTCGGAGTACCTCAGTTCGAGCTGGTATAGATCATCGAGAAGTTCGAAGACGAAAGCCTTCATCTGCGTTTGCGTGGCGGTGTCGTAGGTTTCTACGCCTCGCTGGAATTTGTAGCCGGAGTAATAGCCGTGAACAGCTTTGTCACGCAGAATCAGGCGCACCATGTCGGCGGTATTGGTCAGGATGCCACGTGATGCGAAGTGCAGCGGGAGGTAGAAGCCGGCGTAGAGCGAGAAGGACGAAAGAAGCGTTGCTGCCGCCTTTCGCTTGAGTGGAACGTCGCCGTAATAGTGTTTGAGCACAGCTTTTGACCGAGCCTGCAGGATGTCATTGGCGACTGCCCATTGGTAGGCAGCGTCGATGTCAGGGGTATTGGATAGCGTAGAAAATACTGAAGAATAAGACTTTGCATGCACTGCTTGCATGAAAGCGATATTCGTGTAGACGGCCTCTTCATGTTCGGTGCGGGCATCTTGAATTTGGGAAATCTCCCCGACAGACGCCTGGACTGTGTCGAGCATGGTCAGTCCGGTGAAGACCTTCATGGTCAGCTCGCGTTCTAGATCGGTGAGACGTCGCCAGTCTGCAAGGTCATTGGACAGCGGAACTTTTTCGGGCAGCCAAAAATTTGCTGTTAGGCGATTCCACACTTCGAGATCTTTGTCATCTTGCACTCGGTTCCAGTTGATTGGCCGAAGGCGGGCAGCTGGGTCCTTTCGAAAAGACGGTGGCGTAGTTGAATAGCTGTAGATGTTCAAGAAGTAGCGCTCCTCCAGAATTTTTCCAGGCCCTCTTTGACGTTCTCCACATCGTGGTCTGTCCCCAGTAGCTCATAGTGGTATAGCTCCGGAACCTGGCATTTTGCAGAAATGATGGCTCCGGCTATGCAAAAGTCGGTGCCGAAATTTGTGTTGCCCGAGGTGATGACACCGCGGATGAAACTCCTGTTGGTTTCGTCGTTGAGAAAAGCGATGACTTGCTTAGGTACCGCGCGGCGCCGACATCCGCCACCATAAGTCGGTGTGATCAGGACAAATGGGCTGCAAACGCGAATCATTCCGTCTTTTCGCGGATGTAACGGGATGCGTGCTGCTGGTTGAGCCAGCTTTTGGACGAACCGGTGAGTGTTTTCAGAAGCACTGGAGAAGTACACGATTCGGGGTGACTCCTCCGGTGGGAGTTCCGTGAAAGTCAGCGGCGTCTTCGATGATGAAGACACTCGATTACCTCCTATGTTCAATGGATTGAACATAAAATAGAGGAGTGAATGGGGTGTCAACAAGGCGTTGCCTACATGCGGTTGAAAAGTGCTTAGTCACGCAATTGCGAAGTAAAGCCGCGACTCTTCATTAACGGCGGAAAAACCCAGCAGCTGATCTTCAAGGCGGGAAAGTGGCGGGGTTGCCGGCCGGGGGGAGAGGGAGGAGGTGGTGTCTCTCGGAGGGGGCTCCAGTCGTGCCCCGGGCAAAAGCACAACAGGGAAACAAAACCGCCGCGCTTTGGAAAGGCCCAGTCGATGAGGAGACTGGTTTTCCAAAGCGCGGCGTTTTCTACAGCGCTTTCGCATCAACTACTTCAGCGGACGAACACTTCCGGTGAAGTGCGGACGCTTCTTCTTGCGATCCCACGCGACAATGTTGACTGCGCGGCCGATGTTGGAGCTGCCCTCAGTCAGGTTGTGAGCAGCACCTGCACCGTCACCGGTGTGGGTGAGTGCGACATTGATGGTGGTCGGCAGAACGACCGGCGCACCGAAGGAAATCTGGAACTCGTACGACTGACCCGGCAGAACCTGTGCCTCAGCCAGCGCGCGGGAGGCGGTGTACATGCCGTGTGCAATCGCTGCTGGCATGCCCAGAGCCTTCGCGGAGACAGAGGTGATGTGAATCGGGTTCCAGTCACCGGAAACCTTGGCCCACTTGCGGCCGGTGTTGCCAGCCAGCTTCCACTGAGCGGTGGGGAAGGGAACCTTGAACTGCTCGCGTTTGATGGTCTCGGCGCCGGACTTGATGGCCTCACGCTGTGCCTGGACCTCTTCGAAGCCCTCGGCATCCTTCAGGCGAACGCCCTTGGCCAGATACACCGACTGCTCCTCGACCAAGGTGGCGCCGGATGTGGACGATGTAACAGTTGACTCCAGAACAACCTCAGTGCCCGAGCGGTGAGCGCGGAATGCGGCAACCTTCACCGCGATATCAACTTTGCCACCGAGTGTGACAGGCGAGATTTCGCGGTAGGTGTTCTCGGTGTGGACCAGGCCCATCATCGGCAGCGGGAAATCATCCGCAGCCATTAGCTCCATCTGGATGGGCATGATTAGGGCGTGGATGTGGCCGAAGAAAGCCTGTTCAGACTTCGGGGCGCCAACGACGTCGCGGAAGTCCTGGTCACGGTCGGCATCGACAGTGACGCCCTTGACCACTAGTTCATCGACCTTGATTTCGGTGGAGTTCGGGCGTTTCTTCGCCGAACCAGCAGCTGCCTTGGCGTAGAGCGGAACCAGATTGGGAATGGCATCCAGGGTCTTAGCCATAAGTTTTCCTCTTTCCTCCTTATCGGGAGCCTATGCGGAAGCCGCGACTTCGCTTAGGCGCCGACGATGTTCTGACCGCAGACGCGCAGGACGTGACCATTGACGCCGAGAGCGCGGTCGGAGACCAGGAAGGCGATTGCCTGGGCGACATCGCCCGGCTGGCCACCCTGCTGCAGCGAGTTCACGCGTCGAGCAACCTGGCGGTTGACGAACGGAATAGCAGCGGTCATGTCGGTCTCGATGAAGCCCGGAGCAACAGCGTTGATGTTGCCGCCGCGCTTAGCAAACTCCTCAGCGTAAGCCTCGACCATTGCGATAACGCCGGCCTTGGAGGTGGCGTAGTTGGTCTGGCCGCGGTTACCTGCGATACCGGAGGTGGAAGCCATGGTGGCAATACGCGGAGCCTTCTCGAAGGCCTTGTGGTTCAGCAGCTGCTCGTTCATCTTCAGCTGAGACTCGATGTTGACGGCGATGACCGAGCCCCACTTGGCGTCGTCCATGTTGGCGAACATCTTGTCGCGGGTGATGCCTGCGTTGTGGATGACGATGTCCAGGCGACCGTAGCGGGCCACAGCGGCATCGGCAATGGCGTTGCCGGCGTCGTCGGCAGTGATGTCCTGCTGCAGAGCCAGGCCACCGAGCTCGTTGGCAACCTTGGACAGAGCCTCGCCCGCCTGTGGAACGTCGATGACGATGACCTCTGCGCCGTCAGCCTTGAGCTGGCGAGCGATAGCGGCACCGATACCACGGGCGGAACCGGTGACAGCGGCAACCTTGCCAGCCAGCGGCTTATCCCAGTCGGACGGGATCTCGCCCGCGTCGGAGGTGACGCGGAGGAACTGGCCGTCGATGAAGGCCGAGCGGCCGGAGAGGAAGAAGTGCAGGGAGGAAATCACGGATGGCGCGGTGACCGAGACCCCCGGAGCAACGAGGATGCCGTTGGCGGTGGAGCCGCCACGAACCTCGTGGCCGAGGGAGCGAATCAGGCCCTCGATACCACCGGCGACAGCGTTCTCAGCGATCTCGGCCGGGGTTGCGTTGTGGTGAGCATCCTTGGCGCGGGAGACGGTGACGATGCGACCACCCTTGTCCAGCTTGCGCATGTGCTTTGCAGCAGCGAGCACTGGGCCCTGCAGCTCTGCCGGACGCTTGGCCTCAGTGGCGACGAGGACAATGGCACCAATCTTGTCGTCAGCGGCGTTGCCACGACGGACCTGCAGACCCCACTCAGCCAGCTGAGCTGCAACTGCGTCTGCATCTGCACCCTCGCCGGTGACGAGCACCTTGTCGTTGTTCAGCAGCGGACCGCCCGGCTTGTGGCGGCGCAGGAACGGTGGCTGCGGCAGGCCAGCGGCCTTAGCCAGTCCAGTGAGCGGACCACCGTTGACGAGTTCCTGGTACTTATCGGTCATGGAAAATTCTCCTTGAAAGTAAAAGTGTCTTTATCGGTGGTGCGCTTTTAGACGCGAGCCTCGAGAACTGCGACAACACCCTGGCCGCCCGCAGCACAAACGGAGATCAGGCCGCGAGTGGTCTTGCCGGTCTCGTCTGCCTTCTGGCGCAGCATCTTGGCGAGGGCTGCCACAATGCGGCCGCCGGTAGCGGCGAATGGGTGGCCGGCTGCCAGAGAAGAGCCCTTGACGTTGAGCTTCTCGCGCGGGATGGAGCCCAGCGGGCCTTCCAGTCCGAGCTTGGTGCGGCAGAACTCCTCGTCCTCCCATGCCTTCATGGTGGACAGGACAGTGCCGGCGAAGGCCTCGTGGATCTCGAAGAAGTCGAAGTCGTCGAAGGTCCAGCCGTTGCGGGCCAGCAGGCGCGGGGTGGCGTAAGCCGGAGCCATCAGCAGGCCCTCGTCGCCGTGGACGAAGTCAACTGCGGCCGCCTCGGAATCGACGACGTCGGCAAGCACCGGCAGACCGCGCTCAGCGGCCCACTCCGGGGTGGAGACGAGGACGGCGGAGGCGCCGTCGGTAAGCGGAGTGGAGTTACCGGCGGTCATGGTCGGCTCTGCTTCCAGGCCGCGGCCGAAGACTGGCTTGAGCTTGGCCAGCTTCTCCGGGGTGGAGTCCGGGCGCATGTTGGTGTCGCGGGAAACGCCCTTGTACGGGGTGACGAGGTCAGTGAAGAAGCCCTCGTCGTAAGCGTTTGCCATGTTCTGGTGGGAAGCGGCGGCGAGCTCGTCCTGCTCGGCGCGGGTAACGCCCCACTTGGCGGTGGTGATTGCCTGGTGCTCACCCATGGACAGGCCAGTGCGTGGCTCGCCGGTCGACGGAGTGTCTGGAGCCAGGTCGGACGGACGAGCCTTCAGGAAGACCTTTGCCATGTCCAGAGTGGACTTCTGGCGGCTGGCCTCCAGCAGGATCTTGCGCAGACGGTCGTTGACAGCAATCGGAGCGTCGGAGGTGGTGTCCACGCCGCCGGCGATGGCGGAGTCAATCTGGCCCAGCTTGATCATGTTGGAGACAGAGTTGAGGGCTTCCATGCCGGTGGCACATGCCATCTGAATGTCGAAAGCCGGGGTGTCCGGCGCCAGTGCGGAGCCGAGGACACACTCACGGGTGAGGTTAAAGTCACGGGAGTGCTTCAGTACAGCGCCGGCGGAGACTGCGCCGAGGCGCTCGCCGCCGATACCGAAGCGAGCGACGAGACCGTCGATTGCGGCGGTCAGCATGTCCTGGTTCGACTCGTTAGCGTATTCCTTGTTAGAACGAGCGAACGGAATGCGGTTACCACCGACGACGACTGCGCGGCGCAGAGAGTTATTGTTGGCCTGAGCTGCCATGTGATTGTTCCCTTCAAAATCCTTGAAGTGTGACGTGAATTACTAAATTTAGACAATACTGGTATCGGTGTTTTCTGTCACGTTTTTAGAAATATTTTTGTCCAGTCATCTACCGAGCGGGGGAGGTGAGGGGCAAACACCGTCGTCCACCTGTGAAAAATTCGATGGGCAGCACTCCGGAATCTCAAAAGTTTTCCCGCTTGACGACGGTAATTGCGTCAATCCCCACTAGTTGGGGTGGCGGCCGGAGGTATCAATAGAGTGCAAAGGCGTATAGGGGTTTAGACTTTATCGCCATGCGACCTGAACTTTCCTCGTATAACCATCTTTCCGCGGGCAAGGTCCGGGAAATCTACGAGATTGACCCTGAGACTCTGCTGCTTGTGGTCAGTGACCGTATTTCTGCCTTCGACCACATTCTGGAGACCCCGATTCCTGACAAGGGTCGAGTGCTCACCGCGATGAGCGTGTTCTTCTTCGATGAGATTGACTTCCCGAACCACATGGCTGGCCCGGCTGACGATGAGCGCATTCCGGAGGAGTGCCTAGGTCGTGCGCTGGTGTGCAAGAAGCTGGACATGCTGCCATTCGAGTGCGTCGCACGTGGCTACCTGACAGGCTCTGGCCTGGTCGAGTACAAGGAAAACGGCACTGTCTGTGGCATTGAGCTGCCAGAGGGCCTCGTCGAGGGCTCCAAGTTGCCAGAACCGATTTTTACCCCGGCCACCAAGGCTGAGCTGGGCGAGCACGACGAGAATGTCTCCTTCGACGCCGTTGTGGAGTCCCTGGGGCAGAAGCGCGCCGAAGAGCTTCGCGATGCCACCCTGCGCATCTACTCCCAGGCTGCTGAACTGGCTGCTAAGCGCGGCATCATCCTGGCCGACACCAAGTTTGAGTTCGGCCTCGACTCCGACGGCAACCTGGTGCTGGCCGACGAGGTTCTCACCCCGGACTCCTCCCGCTACTGGCCAGCCGACTCCTACCAGGAGGGTTCGGTTAACCCGAGCTTCGACAAGCAGTACGTCCGAAACTGGCTGACCTGCTCCAAGTCCGGCTGGAAGAAGGACGAGGGCACTCCGCCGCCGGCGCTGCCGGGTAGTGTTGTGGAAGCAACTCGCGAGCGGTACGTCGAGGCCTACGAACGACTGTCGGGCCGCCGCTTCTCGGACTGGATTGGAGAACCTGCGTGAGCGAAGTGACCTTGGACTCGGCATCCGTCGGCAAGCCTGCAAAAAAGGATTTGCCCGCACCCCGTGCACAACGGAAGCCGGTGACTCGGTCCTTCCACGGAAGGGACTTCACCGATAACTTCGAGTGGCTCCGCGATAAGGAAAACTCCGAGGTTATCGACTACCTAGAGGCTGAAAATGCCTATACGGAGGCTTTTACCTCCGATCTTGACGGCACCGCGGACGCGATTTTTAAGGAGATCAAGTCGCGCGTGCAGGAGACCGACATGTCGGTCCCAACTCGCCTTAACGGCTGGTGGTACTACTCGCGCACGCAGGAGGGCAAGTCCTACGGGATGAGCTGTCGCGTGCGTGCGGAGGCCGGTGACGGTCTTGCCGCGTGGACGCCGCCGACCATCGCCGACGATGCCCCAGCACCAGGAGAACAGGTCATCCTGGATGCCAACGAGCTGGCCGAAGGCCATGATTTCTTCGCCCTCGGCGCAGCGAGCGTCTCCGCGGACGGCAATCTGCTGGCCTATTCCACCGACGTCACAGGCGACGAACGCTACACGCTGCGCGTAAAGGATCTGCGCACGGGTGAACTGCTTGATGACGAAATTGCGGGCATCGCCGCAGGTGCTACCTGGGTCGGCTCCGAGTGGATCTTCTACCAGAAGGTCGACGAAGCCTGGCGGCCGGATTCCGTGTGGCGTCACCGCGTGGGCACCTCCACCGAGGATGATGTCTGTGTCTTCCATGAGCCCGATGAGGCCTACTGGGTTGGAGTCGGCACGGTACGCAGCGAAAAGTACCTGATTATTGAGAGCTCCTCGAAGATTACTTCCGAGGTTTGGTACCTGGACGCCAGTGACCCGACCGGTGAGTTCACCTGCGTGCGCCCGCGTGAGGCCGGTGTTGAATACGACATCGATCACGCCGTCATTAGCGGCCGGGATATGTGGCTGATTACACACAATATGACTGGTTCGAACTTCGCACTGGCCATGGTGCCGGCGGGGTCTTTCGACAGCATTTCGGATCTCACTGAGCTGGTTGCCCACCGCGATGACGTCCGCGTTGAGGGCGTCGACTGCTTCGCTGGGCACATCGCGTTTGGTTACCGTCGTGGCGGTATTGGCCGTGTGGCGCTGGCGGTATTGGGTCAGGATGAGGATGGTGCTGGCTCCGCTGGTGATGCCTCTGATACAAGCCATGCTGCTGCTCCAGTGCCAGCGTCCGCTGTGAACTTCGTCGAGCTCGACTTCGACGAAGAGCTCTACTCTGCAGGCACTACCGGCAATGCTGAATGGGACACCCCGGTGTTGCGCTACGCTTACGGCTCCTTCACCACGCCGTCGCAGCTTTGGCAGATTGATATTGCCTCGGGCAAGCGGGTGCTGCTCAAGGAGCAGAAGATTCGCGGGAAGTTTAATCGCGGTGATTACGTCGCCAAGCGTGAATGGGTGAGTGCAGCCGACGGTGCCCAGATTCCGGTATCGATTATCCACCGCGCGGACCTGGACCTGAGCAAGCCGAATCCGACGCTGCTCTACGGCTACGGTTCCTATGAAGCCTCGATGGATCCTGGCTTTTCCATCGCGCGACTGTCGCTGCTGGATCGTGGGATGATTTTTGTCATTGCACACGTCCGCGGTGGTGGCGAAATGGGCCGCGGCTGGTGGGAGAACGGTCGCGCAACCACGAAGAAGAACACATTCACTGACTTCGTCGCCGTCGCTGACTACCTGCTGGATTCTGGGTGGACCACACGCGAGCAGCTGGTAGCACTCGGCGGTTCGGCGGGCGGCATGCTGATGGGCGTGGTCGCGAACATTGCTGGCGATAGGTTCGCGGGCATTCAGGCCGTGGTCCCGTTTGTCGACTGCCTGACATCCATGCTGATGCCAGAGCTGCCGCTGACCGTGGTGGAGTGGGATGAGTGGGGCGATCCCTACCACGACCCGGAGGTCTACGACTACATGGCCTCCTACGCGCCGTACGAGAACATCTCGGCCGATGCGAAGTACCCGAAGATTCTCGCGATTACTAGTTTGAACGACACCCGCGTGCTCTACGTGGAGCCGGCAAAGTGGATCGCCAAGCTGCGCGAGGTTGTCGGAGGTCAGCCGGGGCAGTTCCTGCTCAAGACCGAGATGTCCGCAGGTCATGGTGGTGTTTCCGGTCGTTACGAACGCTGGCGTCAGACTGCCTTCGAGTACGCCTGGATTGTCCACACTGCTGGTGCGGTGGAGTAACGGCATGGATATGCGCACGCTGCTGTCCGCGCAGGGTTTTGACACCGATTCGCTTTCCGACGATCAGTTGGCCGTCTACCACACCCTTTTTCGGCGGCGGGATGTGCGCCGCGAATTCGCCGGAGAAGTGGTGGACAGGGAGCGATTGATGCGCGTGTTGGCGGCGGCCCATGCAGCCCCGTCGGTGGGGCTGTCCCAACCGTGGGACTTTCATATCATTCAGAATCCGGACCGCCTGCAGCAGTTTGCCGACCACGTAGCCGGACGTCGCGCTGAATTCGCGGCCAAGCTCGAAGGCGAGCGGCGTGAGACCTTCAATCCGATTCAGATTGAAGGAATCGTGGACTCGGGAACGGGCATCGTCGTCACCTATGACCCGACCCGTGGCGGCAAGAACATTCTCGGCCGCGACACCGTCGATGACACCGGCCTCATGTCAGTCGCGCTGGCTATTCAGAATCTGTGGCTGGCTGCTACGGCAGAGGGGCTCGGCGTCGGCTGGGTCAGTTTCTACCATGAGGATTTCCTGGCTGACTTTGTCGGTGTCGAGGCACCCGTGCGCCCGGTGGCCTGGCTGTGCATTGGTCCAGTAACGCACCTGGCCGAGGAGCGTGACTTGGAGAAGTTCGGTTGGCGCAAGGGACTGGCTCTCGATGAGGTTGTGCATTGGGGATAATCCGCGCTGCAGACGCACATTGATGTGCTGCGATGGCGCTTTTTGAACTCTTATTTGAAAGGCTTCTGAGTATTCTCCAAGCCTTGTCCTCTCCGTTACCAAAAATTTACATACGCCTGTTTTTGTTGAATCCATGGCAGGCAGTGGGGTGCAAGAACAGATTCGGACGACCGACCAGGTCATTCGTCCAGCGGGCAAAGAGCTCGTAACTGTTGACGGTGGTGTGGTCGGTTCGCCGCTTTTGGTGTCGGTGTCGGGTTTGCGCGATGGCACATTGCTCGACGTCGCTCGTTTCGTGGCAGCGATGGAACAGCGCGGTATTACACCGTCTCTGCTGGTAGCGCCGCATGCGGGTAAAAACTGGTCGTTGCGGGAAGCTCCGGCGGTGCTGGATTGGCTCCGCCGTCGTAGCGATGACGGCATCGAGATTGTTCTCGCGGGGTTCGATCAGTCAGTTCGAGGCCGAGGCGCGGAATTTGCGTCGTTAAGCGAACATGAAGCGCGTTTGCGCCTGACCGCCGCAACGCGCCAGATGCGTGCGATGGGTTTTGAGACGGACGTCTTTGCACCACCGAAGTGGACCATGTCGCCCGAGACCATGAACGTGCTGCCGGAGCTGGGCTTCCGAGTGGCAGCGGACCGAAATGGTGTCCGCGACCTGACCACTGGTGCTGTTGATCCGACTCGCGTGCTGGCTATCGGCGAGGGCTTCGGCGGCGCCGGTTGGTGGCGCCGTGCGGTGCGCTCCTCGGTGCAGCGCTCGCTGGAGAAGGGCCGCGCGGTGCGCATCTCCGTTAACGCTTCGAAACTGCGGGAGCACAAGCTGCGCCAGGATGTTGTCGGCATCATTGACCAGGCGGTCGATGGGGGTGCGCAGCCGGTCAACCACTCTTCGGTGCCGCTGGGCCGCGAGCTCTTTGAAGGCATGGAGCAGGTCGGCTAGTCGCTACCTCTGACGGCTATCGGGGGACTGCCCTAGTGTGGGGTTTATGAGCAATCTCTTCGACATCCCAGTGACCACCATCGACGGCAACGAAGCAACGATGAATGACTGGGCAGGCCACGTTCTGCTTATCGTCAACACCGCCTCGGAGTGCGGTTTCACGGATCAGTACGACGATCTGCAAGGACTTTTCGACGAATTCGCACCCCGTGGCTTCTTCGTCCTCGGCTTCCCCTGCAATCAGTTCGGTGGGCAAGAGCCCGGCAACGCCGAGGAAATCAAGCAGTTCTGCCAGCGCGAATTCGGCGTTACCTTCCCGCTCTTCCAAAAGACGAAGGTCAACGGCCATGGCGCGCACCCACTGTACAAGCTGTTGAAGGAAACCCCGGACGCCGACGGCGAGGCTGGGGATGTGAAGTGGAACTTCGAAAAGTTCGTTGTCTCGCCCGAGGGTGAGGTCATCGGCCGTTTCCGCTCCAAGGTCTCGCCTGACGACGATGCTCTGCGCGACCTCATCGAGGAAAACTTGCCTATTTAAACTTGGCTATTTGGTGGCGTCCAGCGGTGCCTGCTCGAAGTAGCCCGTGGCACCGTAGCCCACGATGCCACCTCGGTTGCGCAGGGTCATGCTAGCTAGACCGACCTTGCCAAGCTCATCGCCACCGATGGTGACCCAGTCACCCTGAACCGCGACAACCATGTTGGCGTGCACCCCAAGGCCTGCGGGGTAGCGGTAGAAAATGATGTCACCCACCTGAGGAGAGAAGTCCTTGTCGGTGACGAAAGCATCATGTGCCTTGTAGGCATCCATGAGCTGTTCGACATCCGTAACCAGCCATGGGTTCTCGGCTGCGGCAGCCGAATCCTCGGGCGTATCAAAGACCGGAACACCCGCGGACGCGAGCAGGAATGACAAGAATGGCGCAGTCCAGGAACCGGAGCAGTCGACCGTGTTGCCGAATGCGTCAAGGTTTGGATTCAGCTTCGCGGTCTGGTTCGCAGCTGTGGGTGCAGAACCCGGCCTGGTGGCAGCAGCGGCGGCGACGGCATCTGCATCAGCAGTTGGGTCTGCGTCTGAATTCGGGTGCTCGCCGACCTTGGGGATAACGCTGCGGATGTCGTCATCAGTAGCGCCACACGCCAGGCCGAAGTAAACCTCAGGGGAGGGCTGCTCCTCGTACTGATAGCGCGCAACATCCTTCAGAGCCTGCTGATAGTAAGGGCGGTCTGCCTCGGTGCGGGGGAACGTGCCACCACGCCACGCCAGAACATTGATAGGACCGAAGAGCGTGAACCACCCGGCGAAGAGGAATACCGCCGTCAGTACCAGGATGGAAACAGGCGGGATAGCGGCGCGAACACGTTGCAGCATGCTCGGTGAGGATGCGTTCTCCTGGCCGTCGTCAAGCGATGGTGAGGAAGACTCAGACCGTGCTGCGTGAGGCTGCTGTGCGGGCACAGGCGCGGGTGAATCGGTGGTCATATCTTCTCAGGATAGTAGGCGGCGCTGCGCTCGTCCTTGGCGAGTGCGTCTGAGCCGTACGTAATGGCCTAGTCTGCGGCTCCTGCTGCAGAAGAGGGCGTGCAGTTAAACTGTGGTTCATGACTTCACCCGACATGCGTAACGAGGCCGAGCACGACCCTCGTGAGGATCTGCCGAGCTTCCTGCGTGAGCCGGACAAAATAGACAAGCTTCTCTATGCATCGCTGATGCTGGTTGCCGTGTACGGCTTTGCAATCATCCCGTTCCGTGCGGTTTTGCTGCTCAAGTACACGTTCTTGCACACATGGCTGACAGGATCGAATCTGTCGGTGCTGATTCTCGCGTCGGAAAACGAGGACCGGCCGCTCTTCCTCTTCGCTGTTGTAGTGATTGCGGCGCTTTCGACAATCAAGTTCATGCCGTTCTTCTACTGGATGGGCAAGAAGTGGGGCACGGAATTCATAACGATGAGTTTCGGCGGACACCCACCGCGATGGTTTAAGAAGATGGAGAACTTCATCTATGAACGCATCGGGCTGAGTGTGCTGGCATCGTTTGTGCCATTCTCGCCGATTCCGGCCACGATTGTCGTGGCCATCGGTGGTATTGCGAAGGTGCGCGGCTGGGTAGTAGGCGTGTACCTCTTCTTCTGTGCCGCAATGCTCAAGTGCTTCTACCTGTACTTGGGCCTGAAGTTTGGCCCAAGCATCCAGGGCTCCCTGCAGACGATTGACCGGTACGTCACCTACATCACCTTCGCGCTGATTGGCTGGATGTTCCTATCCATCTGGTGGAAAAACAGGAAGCCGGGTAGCCAGGCGGCTTAATCCTGTTCGCGCTCAATCAGCGGCAGCGGGCTGTACTTGTCACGCAATGCCTTCAGTGACAGATCGTGAGCGTGCAGGCGCTTGTCCTCATCCGTCGTCGGCTGGAAGTGCGGTACCGGCTGCGGGTTGAAATCGTCATCAATTGCGACATACGTCATGGTCGAATGCAGTGCCTTGCGCAGGCCGCCGACACCCTTGCGGGGCTCACAGCAGTAGACCTGCACCGACAGGTGCATCGAGGTCGTGCCTGTACGCAGGATGCGTGCGCGCACCTCAACCAGGTCGCCAATGTGGATTGGGCTGTAGAAGCGAATACCACCTGCGTAGACAGAAATGGTCTGGCGCCCTGCCCAGTTGGTGGTAACTGCCGTCGCAGCCTCGTCGATCCACTCCATGGCGGTGCCGCCGTGGACGTTTCCGCCCCAGTTGACATCGGTCGGCTTTGCCAGGAAACGTGTGGTCAGTTCGGGTGCGGAAGAGTCCGCGGAGTAGGTCTGCGCGCGCATGCTGGCTTCGATGTCGCGGCGGAGCTCAAAACGGGAAAGAGCGGCTTTCTCAACGCGCTCTTCTTCCTCTGTTTGCGGCACCCACTTCGGCACCGGAGTCGACTTACCGTTTTCATCCATGGCTACGAAGATCACCAGGCAGTCAGCTGCGCGGGTGAACTTGCCCTCGCGCGGATCAGCCGAGAGCACCTCATTGACGATGTGCATGGAACTGCGGCCGGTATGCGCAATCTTGGAGCGCACCTCAACAATGTGGCCGCTGGGAATCGGGCGAGTGAAGTGAATGTGACCGAAGTACGCAGTCACGCAGTAGCGTCCCGACCAGCCGGTCGCGCAGGCGTAAGCGGCCTTGTCAATCCACTGCAACACACGGCCGCCGTGGACGGAATTGGTTCCGGCCATAATGACATCGGTCGGCGACGCCATAAAACGGAGTACAAGAGATGGTGACGCTGGAGCATGCACCTGTTCAGCTTTTTCAGTTGACTGCGTATCCATATATGAAAGCATAACTCTAGGATGAGGTTATGGTATCCAAAATCTCGCCTTTCGACGTTCGCAGCGCTCTTTCCACCGCCGCACCCTGGGCGGCGCAACGGCTTCTCGGCCGCGAGTTGCTGTCTGACCAAGAGGCTGTCCCCTTCATCGGGGCGGATGGGGCGCAGGGGTCGTCGTTAAGGCGTGCGAGCCTTGCCAAAGCGGTGCGTCTGTCCGTGCGGATGCTCGCCCAAGAGGCGCCGGGGCATAGCGTCGAGGTGCGTGTGCCGCCCTTCGTCGCGGTCCAGTGTATTGAGGGGCCCAGGCACACACGCGGTACGCCGCCCAATGTCGTGGAGATGTCGCCGGAGATTTGGCTGGGACTCGCGTGCGGAATGATCACGTTAGAGCAGGTGCAGGCGCACATCGATATGTCGGGCACGCGCGCGGCGGAAATTGGGAATCATCTGCCGGTGGCGCGCATTTCTTAAAGCCCGTGGGGGGGGGATGCTGAATTGGTGCCTAGGCGGGTGGGGCTATTAGTGTGAATGTCGTGGCCGATACCAACATTTCAGGTGCACCAAAGTCCAAACTTTTGCCAATTTCGCCTTACGACGATCTGGGGGAGACATCCCCGCGCGAAGAATGTGGCGTTTTTGGCGTTTGGGCACCTGGCGAAGACGTGTCCAAACTCACCTACTATGGCCTGTTTGCCCTGCAGCATCGCGGCCAGGAAGCCGCCGGTATCGCAGTCGGCGACGGCGACCAAATTCTCGTATTCAAGGATCTCGGGCTTGTTTCCCAGGTTTTTGATGAGCAGACGCTCGACGCCCTGAAGGGGCACGTAGCGGTGGGGCACACGCGCTACACCACCGCTGGCGCTCCTGCGTGGGAGAATGCACAGCCGATGTTCCAGATGGCCTCTGACGGCACGGACATCGCGCTGGGGCACAACGGCAACCTGACCAACCACCTCACGCTGTTCCATGAGGCGGTCGACAAGGGCCTGCTGCGTGAAGAGGGCGAGCTGCCCAGTGACTCCGCAATCATGACCACTTTGCTTGCCGACGAAACCGGCAAGATTGACCACCCCGAAGATTACGGCTGCAGCACCAATGTAGAAGCGGCCGCGATGGCACTGCTGCCGCGTTTGAAGGGTGCTTTCTGTCTTACTTTCACCGATGGCGAGACGCTGTACGCCGCGCGTGACCCATACGGTGTGCGCCCGCTGTGCCTGGGGCGCCTGTCCGGTGGCTGGGTAGTCGCATCCGAGACTTGCGCGCTGGATATCGTCGGTGCATCGTTCGTCCGCGAGATCGAGCCAGGCGAGATGGTGACCATTGATGCTTCCGGTGTGCGTTCGCAGCGTTTTGCCGAGACCGCCCACGCTGGATGCATTTTTGAGTACGTCTACCTGGCGCGCCCGGACTCCAACATCCGTGGTCGCTCCGTCAACGCGGTGCGTCTTGAGCTGGGCCGCCAGTTGGCACGTGAGTTCCCGGCTGACGGTGACCTGGTGATGCCGGTGCCGGAATCCGGTACCCCGGCCGCTGTTGGCTACGCCCAGGAATCGGGCATCCCGTTTGGACAGGGGCTGACCAAAAACGGCTACGTGGGGCGTACCTTCATTCAGCCTTCGCAGACGATTCGTCAGCTGGGCATCCGACTGAAGCTGAACCCGCTGAAGGAAGTTATCGCCGGTAAGCGCTTGGTCGTGGTCGATGATTCCATTGTCCGCGGCAACACCCAGCGTGCCCTGATTCGCATGCTGCGTGAGGCCGGTGCAAAGGAAGTGCACGTGCGCATCGCCGCACCGCCGGTGAAATGGCCGTGCTTCTACGGCATTGACTTCGCCTCTCCGGGCGAGCTGCTGGCCAACGGTGTCGATGAGAATGACATTGTCTCCGGTATCGCAACCGCGATTGGTGCCGACAGCCTGGGATTTGTCTCCATCGATGGCATGGTCGCCGCTTCCGAACAGGCAAAGAGCGAAGTGTGCTGTGCCTGCTTCGATGGCAAGTACCCGCTGGGTCTGCCGGAGGGCAATCCGAATGCGGCAGCGGTTGAGAGGATGCAGGCAGCCCAGGCTGCCAAAGCCGCAACGAGCAATTAGCCTCGAAACCTCCTTAGAATGAACTACGAGAACTGAACCGAGAACGAAGCGCAAGCGGTGCTGTAGATTGCAGCCGTTGCTTTGTTCCCGGTCCGCCAATACTCCCGGATACGGCAGTAACGCCGCCCGGGGGAGAAAGTTTAAAGCGAGAGCCTCTAATGACCGAGAACGTTTCTGGTGCTTCCTACGCTGCAGCCGGTGTCGACATCGAAGCCGGCGACCGCGCCGTTGAACTATTCGCCCCGATTGCCAAGAAGGCCACTCGCCCAGAGGTCCGTGGCGGGCTCGGTGGTTTTGCCGGCCTGTTTGCACTGGGCAACTACGAAAAGCCGCTGCTGGCCGCATCCTCCGATGGTGTGGGAACCAAGTTGGCCGTGGCGCAGGCCGTCGGCAAGCACGACACCATTGGCCTGGACCTGGTCGCCATGGTCGTCGATGATCTGGTCGTGTGCGGTGCCGAGCCGCTGTTCCTGCAGGACTACATTGCAATTGGCAAGGTCGTGCCGGAGCACGTCGCCGAGATCGTTTCCGGCATCGCCGAGGGTTGTGTCCAGGCGGGTTGCGCGCTCCTGGGTGGCGAGACTGCAGAGCACCCGGGTGTGATGGAACCGGGTGAGTACGATGTCTCAGCTACCGGCGTCGGTGTCGTGGAAGAGGACAAGCTTCTCGGCCCGGACCGCGTGCGTGAGGGCGATGTCATTATCGCCATGGAGTCCTCTGGACTTCACTCCAATGGCTACTCGCTGGCTCGCTACGTTCTCCTGGAGAAGGCCGGTCTGGAGCTCGACGGTTATGTCGAGGATTTCGGGCGCACCCTCGGTGAGGAGCTGCTGGAGCCAACCAAGATTTATGCGAAGGATTGCCTGGCTCTCATGAACGAGGCCGAGGTCCGCACTTTCTGCCACGTCACCGGTGGTGGATTGGCTGGCAACATGGTTCGCATCATGCCGGAAGGCCTGACCGCCGACATGAGCCGCGCAACTTGGACCCCGGGTCCGATTTTCAAGACCATTGCTGAGCTCGGCAACGTCTCCCGCGAGGAGATGGAGAAGACCTTCAACATGGGTGTTGGCATGGTTGCGATTGTTTCCGCAGAGGACCGCGATCGTGCCCTGGCTCTGCTGACTGCCCGCCACATCAACGCTTGGGAGCTGGGTACTGTCCGCAAGAGCGAGGCTGGCGAGGACGGGGCTGTTTTGCGCGGCAGCCACCCGCGCTTCTAAGCGTCGGCCGGCCGTCGGTTTACTGCGACGGGCGGCCGGGGACTGGGCCGGCTGGTCTGCCGTGGAGGGCGGCCTACTGATGCGACGGGGCGGTCTAGATTCTGGGTTGCACAACGGAGATCCCAGAAAACCACGGGCTGCAAATGTGAAACTGTATGAGTTTATGACACTTTCGAGCCGTTTTTCGGGCGATTTTTGTCATAAACGCAGTCAGTAACTCGGATTGATCCGCCACCGCCGAACATAATCGGCGGAACATAAAGGGTTAAGTAGCAAAAAGTGTGTCTGACTTTCAGCATTACTGCTGATTAGGCTGGGTAAATCGGGCGGATATAAGC
>NZ_JASPJP010000014.1:0-56761 GCF_030232615.1 Corynebacterium sp. MSK035 | reverse complement strand
TCGACGGGTTAACTCCCCGGGAGGTAATCTCTGGTGTTATCCATGATGCAATGACCGCCTGACCCTACCGCTTGAAAGTGTCATAAACTCGCACAGTTTCACACTTGCAGCCCTCTATTCGGGCGCGATTTACATAACGTGATCTGTTGGAATGTCTTGAATCGGATCCACTTTTGTCTATTAACTGCGGATGGAGAGGGCTGGGGGTGGAGAGGCGATTATTTACGCAGCCGCAATTAACGCACAATTATGTGGCTTATTAAATGCGCCTAGGGGGTGTTTTTGCAAATGGCTCAGAGGTGTCATTATTGCGTTCGGAAAATTATTGGGGTGCATTTTCATTAGATGGGGGTGGGGTGTCGGCTGTGCCTTATCTCACAATTATAAGAATCGTGACATGGGAGACATTTCAACCCGAATTAATGGGTGGAAATTTATTGAAAAATCTTCATATCTGCAGGTAATGGAGGTTTATCTGGGCTGAATGGCTAGGCGTCGTAGAGGAAGGTGGAATGTTGGTATTTGTCCGTTGTCCATATGGCTACCCCTGAAAAAATATCCAAACAACAATTATCGGCATTGAAATAAAGGGAAATAGGGGTGTCAATTAAATGGCTCAACAAACATAAAATGTATTTGTTATATTCGGGGGCGGCCAACGCTATAAATGAGAATTAGAAGGCGATGTCAACTGGGCTACCTGTGATGGGGGCTGGAGACGCTTATGCGTGGTCATTGATTGTTCATTGAAGGCTGGAAAGGTAGCGAAAGGTGTATAACGCACTGAAATCGAAGGAAGGGGGAGGGCTCATGTTCGGTCGTTTTACAAACGAGAAGCGCTGGTTGGCGCTATTTAGCTTCATGGCTGTGCTCGCTCTTTTCTTCGCTAAATCTCCAATAATTGCGCATGCGCAGGATGCAGAAGACACTGGCGAAACCCTGACGATTCAGAAGATTCTGAGTGTTCCTGGAACCGTTAAGGGTGTTGAAGCCAATGGAAATGTCCGTGATTTTGGGCCACTCATTGCGGCATTTGACGAGGCTGCAACTCCATTTGGTAGCCACAAAATGGGTTACTGCATTGAGGCCAGCGTCGCCGGTGATCTTTATGACACCGGTCGTGTGCAGAACTTCAGTCAGTTCTCGCGCAGTACAGATACCAATAACAAGCTGCGGAACGACTTTGACCGATACCGGAAGCTCAACTGGATTGCGCACCACGGTTCTCCAGCTGTTGGTTTGGATGAACTGGGGAAGGCAGCTGGAGTTAAAGGACGTCTGAATGTGCTGGACGCCAATAACGCAACTCAATTCGCTCTGTGGCACTTCTCCGATGACATTGACTTCTCCCAGGGCATTCACAACCCATCGACGAAGGCTGTCTACTACTACCTCACTGGTCCGGCTAACGTCGGTCAGGGCACTGTCGACGGTACGAACCGCACTGGCTACATTTTCAACAATGGTAAGAAACAAGACATCATTGTGATTGACAATGTCACTCCGTCTTCCGGTGAAGTTCCGGCAGAGCCGACGAAGCCGTCCGAGCCAGAAAAGCCGACCGAACCGGAGCAGCCAACCGAACCGGAAAAGCCGACTACTCCGACCACGCCTGCGGAGACCACGACCCCGTCCGAGTCGACCAAGCCGTCCGAGCCGGAGAAGCCGACCACGCGTAAGCCGTCGATCTCCACTCAGGCTCGCCTGAACGGCAACAAGATTGTTGCGGGCGCTGTGGTTAAGGACATCGTGAAGTTCACCGACCTGGTTCCGGGTAAGAACTACCGCCTGGACGCCACCCTGGTGGACAAGACCAATGCTGATCGCATCCTGGGGACCGGCAGCGTGGAATTCACTCCGGAGACCTCTTCGGGTGAGCAGGCTGTCATGATTACCGTCTCCGATGATGTAGATGAGCCGGTTTCCGCTGCTGTTGCATTTGAAAAGCTGACCTCGACAGAGGTCACCGCCGATGGCCAGGACAACACCGATGGTCAGCGGGTAGAAATCGCTACCCATGAGGACATCAACGACGCAGCTCAGACTGTTCACGGCGAAAAGCCAGAGCAGCCGTCGACCTCCGAGGAGACCCCGACGAGCGAGGAGACGACCGAAGAGACAACGGAGCCGTCGTCCAGCGAGACCACTACTTCTGAGACCAGTGAGTCTGAGACTCCGACGACGTCGGAAAGCGAAGAGCAGCCGAGCTCTTCGACGACTACTCCTAACACCTCCGAGTCCACGAAGCCGGCCGCTCCGACGGAACCGACCGAGCCGACTGACAGCACTGAGTCGCAGACCGCGGAGCCGAGCGAGCCGACTGAGACTACCGAACCGTCTAAGCCGAGCGAGCCCGCTGATACGCCGCTGGAGCCGGAGCTGCGCACGGTAGCCGAGCTTCAGGGCAATCGCATTGAGGCTAATGCCAAGGTCGTCGACACCGTGCATTTCGAGGGTCTGGTCCCTGGTAAGAACTACACCCTCTCCGGTGAACTGGTTAACAAGGCTGATGGCTCTGTGATTGGTCATGGCGAGGCGACGTTCAAGCCGACGTCGGCAAGCGGTACTGTGACTGTCACTCTTGAGGTGTCTGACTCTGTTAAGACTCCGGTTGCTGAGGCCGTCGTATTCGAGCACCTGACCTCTGATGAGGTTGACTCGACTGGTAAGGAAAGCGCTGGTCAGGTCAATGAGATTGCCGACCACGCAGATATCAACGACGCTAGCCAGACCGTGACCGGCGAGGTTCCGGAGAATCCGGAAGACACTCCGACTGAGGAAAGCGAAACTCCGTCCGAGGAGACGACCGCACCGGAGACCAGCTCGACTGAGCCGACCACGTCCACGGTTCCGGCAACGCCGAGCGAGGATGAGCCGTCCGAGCAGCCGGAGACGACACAGCCGGAAGAGCCGTCTGAGACGACAACTCCGTCTACGTCCGAGTCCGAAAAGCCGAGCAAGCCGAGCAAGCCGACTAAGCCTGCTCAGCCAGAGAAGCCGAGCAAGCCGACGAAGCCTGCCCAGCCGGAAAAGCCGAGCAAGCCGATCAAGCCTGCCCAGCCGGAGAAGCCGAGCAACCCGAGCACCCCAGCTCAGTCTGAGGGCAACCCAGCCATCACGACTACTGCCGGCATTGCCGGGAAGGGTCTGGTTGAGAAGGGTGCTGTCGTTATCGACACCGTGCACTTCACTGGCCTGAAGCCGGGCACGAAGTACACGTTGACCGGTGAGCTGATGTGCAAGGAGACGGGCAAGTCCACTGGCGCTAGGAGCCGCCTGCACTTTGTGCCGACGGCATCCGCCGGCACGGTTGATGTTCCGATCATCATCACCGACGGCGACTGCGCTTCTCAGGTTGCCTTCGAGACTCTGACCGATGCCAATGGCAAGGAAGTTGCTGTTCACAAGGACATCAACTCTGCGGAGCAGACTGTCACGAACGGCAAGACCCCGGAGAACACGCCATCTGAGCAGCCGAAGGATGAGGGCGAGCAGAACACGCCTAACGACGATTCCTCTGCACCTACCAGCGACTCTGCCACCCCGACCACTGTGATTAATCAGCACTCGGAGCAGAACAACACCAACGTCACCATCATCGGTGGCACTGGCCAGGACAAGCAGAAGAATCACGGAAAGCCGTTGGCTCCGAACTCGGAACGACGTGCAATTAGTTCGGTTCCGTCTGGCCCGACCGGTTTGGCTACTCACGCTCTGCCGACGGTAGCCACGAACTAAGGAGATCCCATGACTGATCAGTTTGGCTCGGACGAGACCGGCAAGGAACCTGGCAACACACCAGGATTCGAACCGGAAACCGAAACCGGCGCACTCGACCACGTTGATCCGTTTGACCAGGACAAAGACCAGGTCGACGGCCAAGTAGAAGACCTGCAGGACGTGCCTTGGTGGAAGCAGCCACGGGTGTATATCGCCGCTATCGCATTAATCGGCGTTATCGCTCTGCTGGTGATTGCCCAGATCAATCGCAATGATTCGACGCTCGATGGCGCGCAGGAGAATCTTCCTACTCCAGCACAGGGTTCTCGGGGAGCTGTGCACGAGATGGAGATGCTCATTGATGGTAAGTCGGCTCCGATTGATTTCGTTCAGCTGACTGATCAGGGATCTCTGATTCCTCCGACCGACGTTTCGCGCCTGGGCTGGTATTCCGCCTCCGCGATTCCCGGTGAGAAAGGTGCTGCTGGATCGTCCGTCATTACCGGCCACGTCAATGAGGTGGACCAGGGCGATGGTTACGCTGCACGTTTCGCTGACCTGAAGGCTGGTGACACTGTCACGGTGAAGGTAGATGGCGAAAGCCGAGACTTCACCGTCAGCAAGGATCCAATCCAGGTGGTCAAGGGCGCCCAGATGCCCGAGGCTGTCAACGACGCAGTTGGTGAGAACCGCTTGGTCCTCATCACCTGCGGAGGCGAGTTCGTCGGCGGCACCTTGGGTTACGCCGACAACATCATCGTCGAGGCCACTCCAGTGCGCTAATCCAGTGCGCTAGATCAGAGCACTAGGGCGCTGGGGCTCAGCCTCAACTAGTTGACCAATTTCATTGGCTGTGGCTGTTGAACGCCGTCGAACAACGGCGGCGCCGGCAGTCGCAGAAAAACACAGAACAAATCTGCAGAAACCCTGCAGAAACACAGAAGATAAGGAAGTACCTATGAGCATGTTGAAGAAAATCGGTGTCTGGGGTGTGGGCGCACTCGTGCTTGCCGCTCCGGTTGCCACTGCCGCACAGGCAGTAGCTGCACCTGCAAACTCTGCTGACACTGCAGTTGTCGCTCCGGGCAAGGGTGGGTTCCTCCACTCGGGCAAGCTAGCCGTCAACCGCTACGTCTTCGAGCTTGAGCACCGCGATGGCAAGGACTACGTCAACATCACCTTCACCGGCGATCACAGCGCTGACGTGCAGATCATGCCGGATGGCATGACCCCTGAGGGCAAGAAGAAGGTCGATCAGATTGGTGACGTCCTCAAGCTCAACGGTTACAACGATGTTCACTACTGGGCGGTTCTCTAAACGCCTCTTGTGACGCCACAGCGCGCCCCGTGTCGCTTACTGCCTCTGTGCTTTACAGGTCCTAGCACAGGGTGGTGCACCGCGGGGCGTTTTGCTTCAAACGGTTTTTGCTTTCGCTTACCGACGATGCTGTGACAGCAAACACAAGAAGGTTGATAAGTCCTCATTTTCCCGGCGTGCTCTGCGGCGGTAATGGTTAGACATAGGAGCCATCGCTATAGGGCAATTGCCTACCCCCATTTTTGGGTGGGTTTGATTGTGTGGGGAATTGAGAGGGGTTTGGCCGCGATTGGAAAAAACCGCTGTGACCTCGATAAAAAGATATTAATCTCTTGCAATTCTTATGTTTGTGTAGGTTTCTTGGATGCTTGGTTTGGCGGTGTGTAACCGTCGGGTATCGATTGGAAGTGAAACGAGTTAAGTTATTTATAAGCGGTTCACTGAGCGCTATTAACTGAGCGAGCAATGGGCTTGAACTGCAATGTTTCAGCCAGTAAACGTTAAAGTTCATAACGCTTAGGCTTAAAAGGTTAGACAGACTGGTCTTTCCCTTAAGGAAAATCTCAGTTTTGGCAAGTCGGGGAACGTTGGTGTCGCCGTCTGGAGTGAATCGCGAGACGTATTGAAGCCTGTCGCTTCATTTTGGACTTCTGTAAAGGACCTGTTTTCGTGAATAAGTTCTCTCGTACCGCCCGCTCGGTAACCTTCGCTGCCATCGTCGGTCTGTCGATGGGTGTCTCCGCCCCGGCTGCAATCGCTCAGGACACTGCCGTCAACCAGGCTGCCGGCAACTCCCCTCTGGTAAATAAGGACGCCAAGGGCTCGCTCACCATTCATAAGTTCGGTAACCCGACCAGCGAAGGTCAGCCGTCTGGTACCGAAGCTGACGTCCAGGACGTTATTGCCAATGGTGGCGAGAAGCTCGCAGGTGTCGGCTTCACCGTTTACAAGATCAACAAGACTGCAGATGGCGCTACCCCCATCGATGTCACCACCAACGAGGGTCTGCTGGCTGCTTCGAAGCTGAAGGCTGGCGAGTTCGCTACTGGTACCCAGGCGACTCAGGCTCTGATTGACAACGGTACCCTGACGCAGGTCGCAACCGGCACGACCGACCAGGACGGCAAGTGGAACGTTGGCCAGGATCTGGCTCTTGGCGCTTACCTGGTTGTTGAGACCGGTCCGAAGGAAGGCTATGACCCGGCTGTTCCGTTCATCGCTTTCGTTCCGATGACCAGCAATGGCAAGGTAGGCGACGAGACTCAGGGCACCACCTGGAACTACGACGTTCACGCATTCCCGAAGAACTACAAGGATGAAGAGCCGACCAAGACCGTTAAGGACAAGGACCAGAACGCCGGCGACAAAGCGCTGGTCTACACCGTCACGGGTACCGCTCGCCAGCTGAAGCCGAACACGGAGCGTACCCAGTTCCAGATCACTGACCAGATTGACCCGAAGCTGGAAGTCACCAAGGTTGATGTCAAGGTTGTCAAGGCAGATGGTACGGAGCGGGCTCTGTCCGAAACCGACGACCGCGACGGTAAGTTCTTCGAGGGCAACAATGTCGATGTCAACCTGAAGCCAGACGTTGCAAAGACTCTTGGTACTGGTGACAAGGTCGTCGTTACCATCACCACCACGCTGAAGCCGCAGTTCAAGGAAGCTACCGACATCGCGCCGAACACCGGTTTGGTCTTCCAGAACAACCCGGACGGTTCCGAGAACAGCACTCCGAAGGAGACTCCGAAGGTCAAGACCTACTGGGGTGGCGTGCAGTTCAAGAAGGTTGATGGCGACCGCAACGCTCTGGAAGGTGCCGAGTTCCAGATTGTCCGCCAGGCTGCTGGCCAGAAGTGCTCCGACATTGACACCACCAAGAAGGACTCCTGGACTCCGGTTAACGGCCAGCAGGGTGACGAGGTGAAGACCACCTTCGTCTCTGGCCAGGACGGTATCGTCAAGATTACCGGTCTTCACGTCAACGACTTCGAAGACAACGCTGAGGTTGTCGAAGGCGAACAGTCCCACTACTGCCTGATTGAGACCAAGGCTCCGAAGGGTAAGGAGCTGCTGCCGGAGGCACTCGAGTTCAAGCTGGTTGCTAAGCAGACTGCCCCGGAGCGTGTTTACGAGCTGGCATCCGTCCAGGTCGGCGCTAACCCGGGTGAGGTTGTTAACTCCGACGACACCACCCCGAACCTGCCGATGACCGGTGGTGCCGGTGTTGGCATCCTGGCTGCTATCGGTGCAGCTATCGTCGCAGCTGGTGCATGGTTCGCCCGCCGCGGTTCCAAGAACTAAATCCGAGTAAAGGCTCGGCCACTGGAGCGCTTTAGCTCCAGTGTTGAGGGAATAGCGTGCGTTCAACAGCGCACGCCATTCCTGTAGTTTGCGCATCACTGAAATTACTGTTGCGGCCTTTCGATGTGCTCTTTTTCAACAGCAGGCATCTCTACGCCGGTGAGAAAGAGAAAGGCCACATCCCTTTTTGATTGACTTCTTGGGAGTTCCTCCGTGGGTAAACACTCTGCGTCTACTCTGACGCGGGACGCATCAGCTGAGCGGCCTGAACAGCCTGAGCAGGCGAAAAAGAACAGCATGGTTCTCCCCGCAATTTTGGTGATTGTGGGCTTGCTTGTGATGCTGTACCCGGTTGTCTCCACGGCATTGAACAATTACGGCACCTCTAAGGCGGCCAAAGAGTTCGCCAAGCTGGAAAAGTCCGTACCTCAAGAAGTTAAAGATGAACAGTGGGAACGCGCTCATTCTTACAATGAGCGCCAAACCACCGGCCCGATTCTGGACCCGTGGCTTAACGAAGTTAATGACCACAACCCCGAGTACGCCGCTTATCTCGATCAGCTAAACGCTACCGACGTGATGGCGCGTCTGATTTTCCCAGAGATTCAGGCTGACCTGCCGATTTACCACGGCACCAGCGATGAGGTGCTCGCCAAGGGGCTCGGACACCTATACGGATCTGATCTTCCAGTCGGCGGTGTTGGAACCCACTCCATCATTACCGGACACACCGGACTTACTAATGTAACGCTCTTCGATAACCTGCGGAAAGCAAAAGAGGGAGACGCCTTCTATATCCAGGTCGCAGGTCACAAGCTGAAGTACGAGATTGATCAAATCAAGGTTGTACTTCCGCATGAGACCGATGATCTTCGTCCCATTGAAGGCCAGGACTACATCACCCTCATCACTTGCACTCCTTACGGAATCAACACGCACCGTCTGCTAGTGCGTGGGCACCAAGTGCCGATGGATCCGTCGGAAAGCAAAATCTTCGACCAAACGCACGGAACTGGATGGCAGTGGTGGATGTACGCCCTGCTTATAGCGGTACTTGTGCTTGGCACGGGCTTCGCGTGGTGGCTCTGGCGCCAGCGCCTCGATGCCGACGAAGAGCTTGACGACGACGCCGAGAACGCGGACGTCGAGACTGCTGATGGCGACGCAGACAGCGATGGACTCGCTGACGGCAGCGAATCAGCGTCCGAGGATAATAACAACACTTCGTGGTGGGAAAACGACAATGAATAAATCTTTGACATCCCCCTGGAACCGGATAGCTGCGTTCTTAGCTGCCTGCGCTCTGGTTTCAGTAATGGGTGCAGTTGGCGCGAATGACGCCAACGCGGCCAGAATTGTTGGGCATCAGGATGCCCCGGGCGTTTCAGCAACGAGCGGCACGGACATTGTGCGCATTACCTTGAGCCCAGGAAACCCGGACGATGATAATTCGCCAGCTTCGGGTTCTATTTCTGGTGTGACCGTCCATCTGGAGCGTCTCAAGGGAGTCTCGCCGTCTAGGCCGCAGGACCGCGAGAAGGTGGAAAACGCCACTGCCGCTGAGCTTGCTGCATGGCCGAAAGACCTTCACTTTAGCCAGGTCACTGATGAAAACGGCTCCGTGAAGTTCAGCGATCTGCCGCAGGGTATTTACCTCGTTACCTCGACGGCTCCGAACGACAGCTACCGGGAGATTAATCCCTTTCTAGTATCGGTGCCGTTCTATGGGCTGGATTATGACTCCACTCCGGTAGAGGGAGTCATTGTGGCGAAGTCGCATAAGCCGGGGGAGACGCCACCACCGTCGACACCTCCGACAACTCCGCCGAAGACCCCACCAACGACGCCGCCGGCAACACCGCCTAAGACTCCACCGACGACGCCGGGCACATCGACTCCGCCGAAGACCCCGCCAACGACGCCGACAACACCGGGTGAACCGGGAACCTCGACGACCCCGTCGACTACCTCCACGCCACCTGATGAGCCGGGGACCTCGACACCTTCGGACTCTTCTGGATCCTCGTCGAGCTCCGGAAGCAGCGGAAGTTCCGGCTCGCTGGCGCTTACCGGTGTACAGGTGGCAGGGCTGGTAGCTCTCGCCGCAGCCCTGATTGGTGGAGGATTCGTCATTATCGCCGCTAGCAGGAAGAACTCAGAAAGTAGGAAGAACTAATGTTTTCGACAACATTCCGCTTGCCGGATTCACTGCGAACTGTGCTTCGCATGTTCTTGGCTGCTTTGCTAGCGGTAGCTCTCGTTGTCAGCGGTCAGGCGTTTGCGCCCAACGCGCCACAGGCGCAGGCACAGACGGAGGTTATTCCGACCACCCCGCCGAAGTATGAGTTTAAGAAGATCAAGGCGAAGCCAAATCCGGGCGACGCGAAGTTTGAGTTCACAGTTAATAGTGACGCGACGATTGACAGTCTCCAGTTCAATGTTGGCGGCTCGGAGTGGCTTCAAACTTATGAATTGAGCATTAATGGCAGGATGATTCCAGCTCAGTTCGACCAGAGTCGACCGCCTTATGAGGCGCGACGGGCACCGTTTGAAATTGTGCACAGTGGATTAAATCAAACGGTGAAAGCGGGCGATAAAATTAACTTAGAGTTATGGATCAATAATAGCGCAGCAACGGGCAGCGTATCTCTGACTCTTCGTGGCACTACCGCAGGTTCTACTGAGCCCACCAATCCAAGTCAGCCAACAGATCCGTCAACGGACCCGACGGAGCCTACCCAGCCGACAAATCCAACAGAGCCGACTGAGCCCACCGAGCCAGAGACCCCGGAGCCGGAACCGGAGCCGGGAACGATAACTCCAGCAGAACCGACTCTTGTCGACCCTGCAACTGCACCGGAGTGCGTGGAGAAGGCTTACATCAATATCCCGGACACCAAGGGAGTTGATTACTACCTCAACGCAAAAAAGGCGCCTGCCGGACCTCATGTGTATGAGCAGAACAAGCCAGGAACTGTCAAAGTCACTGCTGTAGCGCAGCCAGGTTTTAAGCTTGCTCCGAATGCGCGTACCGAGTGGACTTTCAATCTAAGTGGTGAAGTTAAAAACTGCTCAAATTCCTCCGAAGACCCCAAGCCACCGGCTGTCGAAGGGCGTCACTTTGACGCCATCGGTCACGAGTTTGCAGTTAAAGCTGACCCAGTAGATCCGAAGAAGCCCAATGCCTTTACGGCTAAGGTGACTGAGGAGTCTCACATGAAGTATGCAACGGTGCGTATCGAAACTGACGCGACTTTCTTGGATCCGCAGAAGTACAACCTCACGCTGGACCAAATTGAACCAGGTGTGACTTTGCTGAAGCGCAACGTCAACATCGGCAATGGGTTCATCACTATGGATGTCGTACCGGTAAAGGACGGCAAGCCGGTTGACTCTGCTCTCGTGCCTAAAGATGCAGTGTTTACCTTCACCAATAATCTTTCACAGAACAAGAACCTGAAGGTGACGCTCGATGTGTACGGAGAGAAAAAGAGCACACCAAAACCACCGGAGATTATCTCTCCGCCGGATGGAGCTCAGTGGGTTCACGGACGTGTCGCTAATCCGCCGATGCCGCAGCGCTGTGGCCTGCGCATTGCTGTGGTGGCCGACCTGTCCACCTCACTGAATTACGCTGATTCAAATGGCTTTACCGAGTCGAAGCGGGCGGCAAATGCTTTGATTGATTCGCTGGCTGGAACCCCTGCAGAACTGGGTATCTACAACTTCGCGGGTGGAGCGCCACGTGCTGCAAACGGCTCAACCTATGGGCAGAACCCTCCTTACATCTCGTTGCAATCAGAACAAGGTGTAAACCGGGCAAAGAGCATTGTCGCTAATTGGCAAGGCGACGGCTCGACCAACTGGGAGGCAGGCCTCAAGCAGGTCGCGGCAGGAAACTATGACGTGGTGTACTTCATCACCGACGGTATGCCGACATATTCCTCGAAAGCGCCCGGATTAAAACTTGGTGGCGAATTTGTTCAAGAATCCGCCCTTAACCAGGCAATTGATGCAGCTAATGAGCTGAAAGCGGCCGGAACTCGCATCGTCCCGATTATGGTCGACCTGACTGTAGGTGGAAAGTATGCTCAGCGCACAACTGTTACTCAGGATCTCGTACTAAAGAATGTACGTTGGTGGAAGAGTGGCACAAGCATTTCAGAGCCCGGACTTTATTGGCAGTTCACGAATAAGTACGTAGATGCAGCAAGTTATGTGGGCGATGATACTACTGCTAACTTCGAGATTGCGTATAAGAATGGTGGTTTCAAGGTTTGGGAGCGAACCCCACAAGGCAGGAATATCGAGATTACGCGTGATCAATCCAAGTGGACCTATGGTCCGCGTGGGGTCAAGACCATGGGTGAGGATATTTCTGGCACCGGTGACACCATCCGAGTCGAGCAGTACTCCAAGCTCGCCGCGCAGATGAAGCAGATTGGTGAACAACTTGCTTCTCGCTGTAACGGAGTTGTGAAGGTCAAGAAGCGCATTGTCGATGAAAACGGCAAGGTTCTCGAAGACGGTGCCCCTGGCTGGGAATTTACCCTTGCCGCAAATGACAATGTCATCGGCACCGGGTCCGGTCCGCTGGTCCATCAGTCGATGAAGGTGACCTCCGGATCCGAATCCGACAAGGGTACTGCATCGTGGAACATTGAAAGCGAACGTGAGCAATCGCTGGTTCTCACCGAAACGCAGAAGCAGGGCTACACCCTGTTCCGTCGCGGTGACACGTTAGATTCCACCGGTGATTTCAACGCGGTGTGTACTCAAACCCGAGGCGGGAAGACCTCACCACTGAAGGTCGAAAACGTCGGCGAGTTCGGCTTCCGGGTGAAGATGTCGGAATCCAATAAGGTCCTGTCTTCCATTTCCTGTGTAGTCGATAACTACGAAGCGCCGGACACCAAGCCAGGCAAGCTGACCTTGGAAAAGGCGGAATATGTCGATGGCGAAGGAGTCAAGGTTCTACCGGGGCTTGGTGGTGCGACTTTCGATATCTACCCCTCGGCAGGTGGTCAGCCGGATTTCAGCGGAGGACCGGTCTACACCATCACCCCAGATCAGAAGTCAATTGAGATTAACGAAACTGGTACTTTCTACCTGGTAGAGACTAAGTCGCCGGCAGGGCTTAGCCTGCTGCCAGAGCCAGTAGCTTTTGAAATCTCAGTTGACCAGGAGACTAAGGAGTACACCATCTCGGTGGTGGGTGGCAGTAGCCCGCTGATTAAGGCCGAAGGCTCCGGCGAGCTCATGATCATGCAGGTGACCGACACCAAGACCGGAACGCTACCAAAGACCGGTGGAAACGGAGTCCTGCTCTGGACGCTGTTCGGTGCGGTAATCGCAGCTTGCGGTTGGTTCTGGACTCGCCGCCAGCAGGCCTAATAACAAATAATGGGATCTGTGCAGTTGCCTGCACAGAACCCATTTGGCAGTAAAAGAACTAGGCTGGCTTCCCACCCATCAGGAAACCCTACATCACCAAACCCTCTTACCAGGGTGAGTTAGCAGTGATGTATGAGCCAAGGTGCTGCCCGTTCCCATCGATGATGTTCCAGGTAGTCGATACAACACCGACAGCGCCTCTTTCCGGGACCCATACTGGGCCACCGGAGTCGCCGCGTTGAGCGTGCACATTTTGAACCTGTAGAGCACTGTCCTCGGTTTGGTATGCCTCTCGGTCAGCGGCTAAACCGCAGGTCACTTTCCCCGTAGTGTTGCCGTATATGCAGACTGTCTCACCAGTTTGAACATCTGTTGGGGATATTATTGAGTCACCCGAATAGGAATTCTCACCGGCAATAGCGGGGTCATCAAGCGAAACAACTCCGATATCGTTTCCCGTATCTAGTGAATGGTCATAGGTGGGAGACGGTTGGAATACTCCAATTTTCTGAAAGGTCCCATCCGTCACCGTGTCTCCTTCTTGCCCACAATGACCTGCTGTGTAGATCTGAGAGTTACTTTTGTCGACGTAGCCAGCTGTACAGACACTGGCTTGTGGCCCATTAGCGTGAACGATAACAACTGGATCACCTTGGTTGATAGTGGCAGCGTAGGCCGGTAGTCCGGTTGTAGCCGTGATGATGGCAGTGACAGTGAAAATCCATGAAGGTCTATTCATGGGGAAATCTGCTCCTCAGTGAGTTGGTCGGTGGCGGCCCAAAAACTGGTTCTGGCGCTTCCAGGTCGCACATTGAAAAGCATTTCCTCTGGTTGGTTTTCCTAGAGGGCGAATACGAACGCGCATGGTAAGCGTCCAATCATCCTAAAGATGCGCAAAAACGAAGCTAATCTCGTCGAAAAAGATGGAACTTAAGCGTGCCGGGCAGTTTATATACCCGTTTCGTATCGCGAATATAAGGAAATGTATAAAACTATCAGTTAAGGTAGAACCTACGCTCAACTGAGCAATCATGTGCGATAGCGCTCCAAAAATGGGGTGGCAAAAAGGGCAACGCCTATCGGGGGAGCATGGCTAAACAGCTGCACTAACCAGCAGCAGAGTCGCCGCTGGCACTGTCGCCGTCGTCAAGCGCGGCAACCAAATCGTGGCGCGCACGAGTTCCAACCAGGGCCGGTACTAATCCAACGTCGAAATATGGAATAGTGCCGCAAATTGCACCTTGTTATACAAAGTTGTTGAATTTGTTAGCATTCTGCAGGCAAGTGGGGGCCGCTCGTAACATCAGAACCGTGAATGGCAGGTAAAAACTGCCGTCACGCAGGAGTAATCCAAAAATACAAAAATACCCGGAAGGCTGTGGGCAAAAACAAATCAAATCTGCGATCCGGTTATCTAAGAATTTTTTATAACGAAAGCCCTACTAGAGGGGGTCTCACGCAGCTATGTACTCCTAGTCGCACTGCAGATTGCCTGTGGCGGCTATAGCATCGGCATTGTCCAGACATTTCGTCTACAACACTGAGAACAGGAACGGCACATCATGGCTGACAACGCAAAGAACACTGCTAAGAACACCCCGGCAACTCAGGCTGGCTCGGACTCCGCGAATAAGGGAACCGGTCACGGCCACACTTCTATCGACGACAGCGTCGTCTCCAAGATTGCAGGCATCGCTACCCGCGAGGTCTCCGGTGTCTATGACCTTGGTGGTGGCATGGATCGCTTCGCTGGCTCCGTCCGTGAGTTTGTCTCCGGCGGCAGCGCCAACGTGTCCCAGGGAATTGCCGTTGAGGTCGGCGAGCGCCAGGCTGCAGTCGACGTCACCATCATCGCTGAGTACGGCGTTGCCATCCACGAGCTGGCAGAGGCTATCCGTCAGAACGTCATTAGCTCCGTTGAGCGTATGACCGGCCTCGAGGTCACTGAAGTCAATGTTGATGTTTCCGATGTTCACACCGACTACCAGACCCCGCAGGAGCGCGAAGAAGAGGCCGCTAAGCAGCGCGAAGAGCAGCGCAAGGCCATCGCGGCTGCTAACGAGCCCAAGGAGCAGCCACGCGTTCAGTAGTTAACAACTATTGCGCGTCGAGGCCGGGCAGGATGGGCAGTTAAGCCCGTATAAAGGGGAATTTCATGTTCGATAATTACACAAAGACCTTCGCGACGATTGCCGTTGTCCTGTGCTTCGCCGCAATGATTGGTGGTTTCACGGGTTTTCTTGCGGTTATTGCCTTCGGAGGTCTGGCCGGTGCAGCCGGTGCGGTACTCGATGGCAAAATCGATGCGCCCGAGCTCAACCGTAAGTTCAACCGAGGAGGCCGCCGACGGTGACTATCCACGTTCCAGCAACGCGTGGCACCACCGTCGTAAGCGAAAAGGCAATCCGCCGCATCGTAGAGATGGCCGTGCGCGCGGTTCCCGGCACCCTCGACCAATCCCGTGTGCTAGGGCGCGACTATCCAATTGTCTCTATCGATAGTGAGATTGCCCCTAGTTCTGCCACGACCAATGCCGTTAGTGCAGTTCGAGTCGCAGTTCGCGCCGTTGCATCATGGCCGGCGCCGACAGCGGAAATTGCGGTGCGCATTCGTTCAAGCGTCGCCGCCTGGCTCGCTGATATGGCCGGTCTTGAAAATGTCACCGTCGATGTTGACATCGACAGTGTCGAACCCGGGCACGTGCGTGTCACCCGACAGGACTTAGCGTACTTTTCAGATCACCCGCAGTTGACACCTGTCCGGGTGAACCAGCAGGTAGTGACCGCTCCGCAGGTGCGGCGGGTCCCAGAAGTGCGGTCCATCGCCGTGCCGACGCCGCAGCCAGTGCGCAGTATTTCAGTACCGCAGCCGCAGTCAGTGCGTAGCATTCAGCCGGTGACACCGCAGCCGGTACGCAGCATTACTCCGCCGCGTCCGGAACGAGTACGCAGTGTCCCAGCGCCTGCTCCACAACCGGTGCACTCCGTCATCCCGCCGAAGCCGCTACCAGCTGTGGCTATTAAGGCACCGAAGCCGCAACCGGCCCGTCGCATTGTTGCGCCGCCGCCGCTGCCAGTGGCTCGCACCTCGGCACCGAAGCCGGTACAGGTGCGTCGCACACCAACTCCACGGCCAATACAGCTGCGAAAGGTCACAGCACCAAAGCCGACGTCCTTGGTACAGGTGAGTGTCCCCCGGCAACCAAAGCTGCGTCCGGTACGAGTGCCGTCGCCACGCACAATTAGCGTTAAGACGCCACGACCAGCGCTACTGCGGCCGGTTAAAATGCCGCGTCCAACTCGGCTGAAACAAGTTCGCGCACCGCGACAGGAGCAGCTGCGCCCGGTATCCGTGCCACAGCCACGTACCGTGGTGGTAAGCACGCCAGAGCCGCGCCCACTGAAAAAGATTGAGGTGACACCCTATGACGCCGACTGAGAGGTTATCGGCCGCGGTGGTCTCGGACGAGTCAGTCGAAACTCGCCAGGGACGTGACCCGCGTCAATCACCAAAGGTCCGCGGGCTGGGAGTTTTCACCGGTCTGTTGATGATTGCAGCGGCCGTAGTCGCAGGTAGAGAAGCAATCATTAGCGCCAATAGCTCAGGTGACACCTCATGGTTACAGCCAGCATTCGACTGGTTCAGCAACCCACAGGGCTCAGCCGCGTCATGGGTGTTGCTCCTCGTCGGAATCCTCGCTGCAATCTATGGGCTGGGACAGCTCATCGCGGTGTTCCTTCCTGCCCCGCGCCGGTATGTACGCGTCGATGACGATGGCAACCTGCCAGTTTGGATGCATGAGTCTGACTACCAAGAAATCCAGAATGGCACGGCACTTGCTTCCGGAACTCACGGCGGATACGAAGGTGATGACAAGTGAAAACATCAGTAAGCGTATTCGACCGAATTGTGTTGTTCCTCTTCTCAGCACTGCTACTTCTGGTAGCAACATGGGCGATTGCAAGCTACTTCGACGTCGCACCCGCACAGTGGCTTCACGACACCGGCCGGATGGAATCCTGGGAAAAAATACCTGAGCAAAGCTGGTATGTTCCCGTCCTCGGTGTCGTCACAGCGATTCTAGCGGTTGTCGGCTGCAGCTTGGTGGTCGCTAATCTGCGATCGCACCGGTTCAGCACGGTCGCCGCATCGGAATCACAGGAAAAACTAGGAGAGATTTCGCTGCCGGTCGCCGATGTTGCCGATGCGGTGTGCGCCGATCTAGAGCGCAACGTCCACATCAACCAGGCGGAGTCGCGGGTCTACCGGGATAATGGAATCCCCACCTTAGAAGTGACTGTGGCGATGCCGCCGCAGGCGAGCCTCCCCGCTGTTGTAGCTGCCTTGAAAAACGCGGAGCGCGATATGCGTGATGCCCTCGGACATGCGGATATTGCCTCGACCTACAAAATCGAACTGGACCGTTAGCCAGCTTCGCGGGGAGACAAACTACAACGGCTAGGTGCCCTAGCCGGAGCGGGCCTAAACAGCAGCCGAGTCGTCGTTGGCGCTGTCGCCGTCGTCAAGCGCGGCAACCAGATCGCGGCGCGCACGGGCGACGCGGGAGCGAATGGTGCCCACACGGCACCCTGCGATTTCCGCGGCCTCCGCGTAGGAGTACCCCAGCACCTGCGTCAGAATGAGTGCCTCGCGGCGTTCCTCCGGCAGCTGCTCCAGCAGCACGCGGGCGTCAGCGAGCTCTGACCACGACTCGCCGGTCGTAAACTGCTCGGCAGCATTTTCCACTTCCACCGCGGACTTCTTCGGGCGCGCCGAATCATGGCGGACCGAATCCACCCACACGCGCCGGGCCAGCGACAACAGCCAGGTGCGGGCAGAAGAACGCGCCGCAAAACGGGGAAGTGCCCCCATGACACGCAGATACGTCTCCTGCGTTAAATCATCCGCAGCATCAACGCCGCCCAGATGTGCGACCAGACGCCACACGTCCTTCTGCGTCAGCCGCACGAACTCCGTCAGCGCAGCCTGATCACCGCGACCGGCTTTCAGCGCCAGCTGCGTGATGTATTCGTCATTAGAGACGAGGCGTGCGGGAGTCATGGACATAGCTTAGCAACTTGAAGCCTAAAGATAATTCGCCTGGCTGCACGTGGCCTCACCTGCAAAAAGCAGGCGGTGACGCAGCCAGGCGAACGAGGGGCTGAAAAGCTAGAAGCGGATGGCGTCGATGGGCTTGACGCGGACTGCGATGGTGGCCGGGATAATACCCGCCAGCGCGCCCACGAATGTCGCGACCAACACGCCGATTACCGCGGCCGTGACGGGGTAGGCCACGGCGCCGGTCTCCAGCGGCAACGCCAGCATCTTATCCAGCGGCAGCTGCTTGACCGTGATGATCGAGGCAATCACGCCAACCACGCCCGCCACCGTCGTGGCGACAATCGACTCCAAGAACACAGAGATAAAAATCCGGCCTGCCGACGCGCCCATTGCGCGACGAATACCAATCTCACGGACACGGTGGCCGATGGTGACAATCGAGACCGTGAGCAGCCCCAACGCGCCAAGCGCGATTACGATGCCGCCGATAATGCCCAGCGCCGTAGTGATGGTGTTATTCATCTCCTGGGAAATCTCCGTGTCCTTCTCCGACAGGGAGGTATTCACCTTCCAGCTGGGGCCGAGCTCCGCCTGGAAAATATTGTGCAGCGCCTTCTGGTTCTCCTTCGCGGACTCTTCAGGCGTTGCGACGAGCAGTTGCGGCTCACCCACCGGACCCTCGTAGCCGGCATTGAGGAAGGAATCGTAGTGCGTGACAACGCTCGGGGCGTCCCACGATCCGAGGGACTTATACACTCCCACCACGGTGAAAGTGGTGTTGCCGGTTTCCTTCAAGGTGAAGGTTGGGTGGTCGGCTAGCGCTGGGTTTCCCAGGTTCTCGTAGAACTGGTCGTTGACCACCACGGGGTTCATCAAGCGCTGGCCATCGGCATCTTCCAAGCGGCGTCCCTGCACGATGGTGCGGGCGTAGATGTCGAACCAGCCCGGGTCAGCGGCGATCAGCTCCGGAGTACCTGGCGAAAAGCACTCGTAATCATCCGGTGCGCAGTCATCCATATTGTGCTCAGGTGTGGCTGGCTGCATGCGAACCCGCGACCACAAGTTGGCATGGGTGGTCTCTACCAGGCGATGCGTGGCAGCGGAAAAAGCGTCGTTGATGGACCCGTCCGGATTGATGACGCTCAAATCGTCCGGTCCGTTTCCGCCGACGCCCGCGCCGCCGAAGCTGCCGAAGCTATCGGCCATTGTGCCGGCGCTGCTGTCACCGAAGCCGCCATCGCCGAAGTCTCCACTATCCTCAGAACCGGAACTACCCGCTCCGGCAGTCAACGTGACCGTGCCGGCGACACCCGTGCTCTGCGCGGTTACCGCATCCTGAGAGCTGGTGAGAATATTGCCAAGCGCAATGACTGTGGTCATCGCCCACACTGCGGCGGCCACACTGACCAGCGACAGCATGATGCGGCCACGGTTAATGCGCAGCTCATGCCACGCTTCCAGCAGAGCGCCGAGATAAGGCGTTGCTGCATAGAGGAAGGAAGGCCGTGACTTCGATTCGGTTTCTTTATTCGTCGTCATCAGCAACCTCCTCGAAGCCGTGCATGGCGTTGGCGGCAGATAGCAGGACGGAGTCGGCGTGCAACTGACCGTCGCGAAGCTCAAGTGCCCGATCGCCGCGCTCGGCGACCTCTAAATCGTGCGTAATCACAATCAGCGCAGCATTGTTTTCCGTGGCGACTTCTTCGAGCAGATCCATGACGATTTTGCCGGTGTCGACATCGAGCGCACCAGTGGGCTCATCGGCAAGAATGAGCTGCGGTTGGCGCACGAGCGCACGGGCAATCGCCACACGCTGCTGTTCACCACCGGAAAGCTGCGAAGGCGTGGCCTCTAGGCGGTCCCCCAGGCCGACGCGCTCCAGCATCGCGGCGGCAAGCTCGGTGCGATTCCAAAACTTCTCGCCCCGGTCGTACATCAGCGGAACCTCGACGTTTTCCAGCGTGGTGCGGGAGGGGAAGAGGTTGAACTGCTGGAAGACGAATCCCAAATTATCGCCCCGGAGAGCAGCGCGTTTCCTGTCCGACAAGGTGGAAATATCAGTGCCGTCGAACGTGTACGTGCCGGAGTCCGGCAAATCGAGCATGCCAATGATGTTCAGCAGCGTTGACTTGCCCGAACCTGACTGGCCGACAATGCTGAGGTGCTCACCGCGGGGCACTTCGAGGTCGATGCCTTTCAAAATAGGCAGCTCCTCGCCGTTGGGGAGCGTCACTGTTCGAGTGACTGCGGTCAAACTAAGCATGGCGCGGGCCTACTTTTCAGAGCCAGCGTCATCGCCGGACTCATCGAAGCCAGTGTCGCTGCCATCGCCGCTGCCATCACCAGTGCCGTCGCCGGCGGACTCATCCTTGTAGGAAGGCACGTACTCCAAAACCTGTTGGCCTTCCTCCAGACCGCGCTTAATCTCGATGAAAGTGCCATCGTTGGCGCCCAGTTCAACCTTGATTTTGGTGGGCTTGCCGCCATCCTTAGCCGGAGCGTAGACGACACCTTCGCGGAAGCGTCCCTCCACCGCGGTCACCGGCAGTGCCGGGACCTCCGAGGTGGTGCCGCTGCCAAGAATCAGCGTGGCAGGAACACCTTCGTAGACGGTCTGATCTGCGGGAATATCGCAGCGTAGCTGTGGGCCGCCCGAGGAATTTCCAGCAGCGGCGGCGCCCATGCCAGCGCCATCCCCGGCGCCAGTGTTCTGCGAGCCCGCGCTACTTCCCGTGACCGTCTTCACCGAATCACACAAAAATGGTGCCGGGCCATCAGTGATGGCGAGGCGGCCATTGTTAATCGAGTCTCCCAGCGTGTACAGCTGGCTCGGCTTAATAGGTGCTACGGCGTGGAAGCTATTCGGCGAAATCGTGCCAATCTCCTGGCCGATCTCGACCGTCTGGCCAATGACGATATCCCACTGCACAGTGCCAGAAGCCTTGGCGGTGATGTTGCCCCAGGTCACGGTGGTTTCGGGTGCGGCAGCTGCGGCGCCTTCTTCATCGGAATCCGCGCCGCCGGAGGTGCTGGCAGTCTCAGATACCGAGGTCTTCTTCACCTGAAGCAGGTTTTGCCCCTCTACGGCGTTGCCGCCGCTGTTGACATAGGCGTCAGTGATTTCACCGGAAGCGTTGGCGCGGATCACGGTGGGCTCGTCCGGGACGATGGTGGCAGACAGCTTCTGCGTGTTATTGATCCGCTGAGGGGATAGCTCCGTGGTGGGCTGGGAGAAATCACCGGTTGCTTGCGCATAGTCCTCGTCGTTAGCGGGGAAGAATGCGATCTTGAGAAGCGCAACGGTCGCCAGCAACGCCAGCGTGTACTTGAAGACTGTGAGCGCTTTCGCGCCCCTCCCTTGTTTTTTCATGTCTGCAGAAGTATCCGATCAGAATCCAAATTGACAGCGTGGTACGCGTGAAATCCTACCCTTAACCTCCGCGGGCAGTGGTAGTGCTGGCTATACCTTTTATTCAGTGCTGATAGGTATTGCATGAAAGCGCGGTAAGTGCTTTTCGACGGCCATCGCGTGTGGTTTTCGCGGAGGGAATTTTGCCCTTTTTAGGGCCGGGTGTTTGCGGCTGATACAGCGAACCTAATCGGACTAATAATTAAGTCCACATATCAATCGCGGGAGACTAATAGGCAAAATATGAAACTTCGTGTAGGGTGGAAAACGTCAGGGCATGTTGTGACTGCCATCTAGCCCCTGTCTTTAGGAGGAAATCCCCATGTCCAATCTCTATGAAGGTTCCAATGGTCCGACCACTCGCCTCAACGGTGCGCCGGTTCCTACAGAGCAGCACTCGCTAACCAATGGCCCACAGGGAGGTATTAACCTCCACGACATCCACCTGCTGGAAAAGCTCGCGCACTTCAACCGCGAGCGCATTCCGGAGCGCGTTGTTCACGCTAAGGGTGCAGGTGCTTTCGGTGAACTGACCATCACCGAGGATGTCTCCAAGTACACCAAGGCTGCAGTATTCCAGCCGAACACGGTCACGCCGATGCTGGCGCGATTCTCCACTGTCGCAGGTGAGCAGGGCTCCCCGGATGGCTGGCGTGACGTGCGCGGCTTTGCACTGAAGTTCTACACCGAAGAGGGCAACCTCGATATCGTGGGCAACAACACGCCAGTGTTCTTCATCCGCGATGGCATTAAGTTCCCGGACTTCATCCACTCTCAGAAGCGCCTGCCGGACACAGGTTTGCGCGACGCCAATATGCAGTGGGATTTCTGGACTGCCTCTCCGGAGTCCGCTCACCAGGTCACTTACTTGATGGGTGACCGCGGTATTCCGAAGGACTTCCGTCATATGGATGGCTTCGGTTCTCACACCTATCAGTGGATTAACGCTGAAGGGGAGCGTTTCTGGGTTAAGTACCACTTTAAGACTCGCCAGGGCTGGGAGTTCCTGACGGATGATGAAGCCGCCGAGCTGGTTGGCGAAAACACCGACCACGCTCGCCAGGATCTCTTCGAGGCAATTGAGCGCGGCGACTACCCAACCTGGGACGTCAAGGTGCAGATCATGCCTTACGACGAGGCCGCCAGCTACAAGGTGAACCCGTTCGATCTGACCAAGACCTGGTCTCAGAAGGACTACCCGCTGATTCCGGTCGGCCACTTCACCCTGAACCGCAACCCGGGCAACTTCTTTGCTGAGGTTGAGCAGGCCGCTTTCGCACCGTCGAATACGGTCCCGGGTGTCGGCTTCTCGCCGGACAAGATGCTGCTGGCGCGTGTGTTCTCCTACGCTGATGCGCACCGCTACCGCCTTGGCGTCAACAGCGATGAGCTGCCGGTGAACCAGTCTCGCTGCCCAGTGAATTCCTTCTCGCAGGATGGTGCGGCCACGTACTACTACTCGGATCCGAAGCTGCCGGTTCACGGCTCCAACGCCACCGCTCGCGGCCCGGAGGCCGATACCGCGGCTGCGGCTAAGGCCGCTGGCTGCCCAGTGCGCTCCGGTCACGCCGGCCAGGTCGATGCTGGTGCCTTTGGTCAGTGGGAGAGCGTGGGCGAAGAGTTCTACGCTGGCGCCTACGTGCAGCACCCTGAGGATGATGACTTCTCGCAGCCAGGCGACCTTGTTCGCAACGTGATGGACGATGCCGAGCGCGATCGCTTGGCAAACAACATCGTCGGTGCCATGCAGGGTGTTTCCCCAGAGGTGGAGCAGCGTGTCTACCAGTACTGGACCAACGTTGATTCCTGGCTCGGTGCCGAGGTGGAAAAGCGCTTTCAGGCAACGAAGTAAAGCAACCGCGTAGGGCTGTGCAGTAAAACCGCAGAGTAGAGCTGCACAGTCACGCGGTAGGTCACAGTAAATAGAAAAGCGTTGGCCCTGCAGATGGTCAAACCATCTGCAGGGCCAACGCTTTATTTAAAACTTCTGTCTGTGCATGACAGCCACGGCTTTGTGGTTGCCTGCACGCCGGCCCGGTTTGGGCGGCTAAGGAACAACCCTAAGTGTGAGCTGTTTTAGGCACCGATGCCCGGCAGGCTCGGGGAGCCGTTGAAAAGCGACTTCGGAGCAGCTGCAGCCTCGTCAGCCTCTTCGGCGGACTCGGACACCTCTCGGCCCTGTTCGGCAGCGTCGGAGACACTATCAGCCTCAACGCCGGAGACGTGGGTGGAGTTGTCATTGTGAGTGGACTGATCGTTCGTGATGTTGATGTCCATGAAGTCGCGGCCGAACGGAGCGTTCCAGTCACCGGTTTCCAGGAGGGTCAGATCACCATCGATGGTCGGGTTAATCTCGAAGGTGACGTTGACGGTCGGGCCGGAAGGCATTGCTTCCAGAACCTCAACGATAGGAGTGACGTCCATTTTTGGTGTTCCTTTTAGACAGTAACGAAATGAAGAATATCGGTTTTAACTGAACAATAAACCGCAGTCTTTTTTAGAGACTCGCGGTTTATTGTGTCAAGGATTGGCGGAGCTATTGTCCTGCCATGAAGCCCGGGGTTTACTAGCCGTTGGCCAGGCCAGAGATGGTCGGGTTCAGGAAGTCGAAGTCCTTGGACTGGTCGACGGTGGTCTCCGGGTTCAGGAAGTCCGAAACCTCGGTGTCGTGGGAGTCGTGGGTGGAGTGGTCGTCGGTGACGGAGATGTCCAGGAAGTCGTTACCGAACGGCAGGTTCAGGTCGCCGCCAACGTTAGCGAAGTTGACGTCGTTGCCAGCCAGCTGCTCGAAAGCCGGCAGCGGGCTCTCGACGGTGACGGCCGGAAGGGCTTCGAGGATGGTTGCGATATCTTCTGCGGAGCAGGACATGAGAAAATCCTTAGGTTCTCGGGGGTAAAGATTTTGAGTCGCTCTTGGCGAACTCACAGAAATTAAGTTAACCGATGGGGCAAGGGGCTGCAATGAAAAAATAAGTGCCTCGATCCGCTTCCGGTCGGTTGCGTCCCTCAAAGCTCGCTCAAATTCGCCTAAAAATATTGGAAAGAGGGCGGTTTTGAGTCGGTCGGGACGACTCCGGTCTCTGCCTGAATATCGGATGACAAGAGTGTTGTTTTCTTAAAATTTACCGGAATTGCATTGATTGTTTTGTTCTTGGTGTCACAAAGGTGCAGGCAAACGGCGAATTCATCAAAAATGATAACTAAGGGGTCCCTAAGTAAGGAAAACCAAAGCTTAGTTAACGGCAAAAACTGCCACTCAATTTAGGGGCATAAACGGAGTTAACGAGCGGGCCATAGCCTATGAGAGGTACATCACATTGTGGGAGGCCAAAAGTGTGGGGAAATATACCCCCTTTTGGGTAGGCCGGGTGGCCTAAAGGGGGTGTCGGAGCGCGCTGAGGGGTCGCTGTGAAACTGGCCGCTAACGGTGTGTTCAGGACGTTTCCCGCGCCACTAGCTACCGCTCCGGGACGTAGTCCTCAGCGGAGCCGTCACGGGCACCCAGCACCGCGCGTCCAAGTACTTCGGAGGCGACGGTAGCGACGACCAGAACAGCAACAATGGCCAGAATGGCGGTGAGGGTTTTGCCCCACGTCAGGACTCCCTGGTCGGCCTCTAAGACCAAGTTGGCAATCACCAGCGCGGGGATGCCCACCATGATTCCGGCCGAAAGCTGGTTCAACCGGCTCAGGGCATCTTTAGAGCGCCACATGGCCACACCCGCCAGAAGCAGGTACAAAGATCCACCAATGACCAGCACGGCAAACAAGATAGTTACAAGGATTGAAGCGATACTCATATTGCGATTCGTCCTTAATCGGTCTTAGCGGCGGCCACGGGAAATAACTCGGGCCAGGCCCACGGTCGACAAAATGCCAAGTAAGCCCGCCAGCATTGCAATATCGAAAGTAATGGCCGTAGTCCGCAGCATGGCAGTTGTGAGGAACACTCCCACCATGGGGTAGAAGGCGGCGTCGGAAAGCACTGCGCGTGAGACATTGCCCTTGACCCGGAAGATCAGCACCACGCCCACAAGCAGCGCCACTGAACACAGAGCAATGCCAATGCCGCTAATTACCTGTACTGCGGTGGGATCGATCAATGTGTCATTCATGAGCGTGCTCCTTTGTCTTCGCCATTGGAGGCAATGCCATCCGGCAGTGGCAGACCATGGTCGACCTCAGCGGCAACACCGACGACGGCATCCGGGTCAATGAACTGGTCTGCGTTGTATTCCTCGAAGACGAACGCCTTCGGGCGGGGGACATCGCGGAGGCGGGGGACGAGGTGCTCCTCCATGTCGTAGAGGGAGTCGTACAGCGCGTCCAGGTCGGCACCGAAGATCGCGTGGATGATAAACAACCGTCCCGCATCGGTTTCACGGACGCCGCAGACCAGCGTGCCCGGGGTCATGGTGATGGACTCGGCAAAGAGAGTGACCTCAAGGTCAGACTTCACACGCAGCGGCAGTCCAATGAGCACCGGCTGCTGCTTCTGGTTCGGGCGCAGAGTATCGAGCACCACGTCCGTCGCAGCTACAACAACCTGCCAGACCAGCCAGAGGGAATAGCGGATAACATGCAGAAACTTCATCAGTAAATACCTCCGATGGCGTTTTCAACTCCGCCGAGAGTCGCCTCGCGGTAGCCATCAATATTCAGCAGCGCATCAGCCGCGCCGGTGGTCGCCCAAGTGACGGCGCCGACCGCGACGAACATGGCCACAGAAACAATTGCCAGCATGGCGGACGGCGCAACCAGCGTTCCCGGAACACGAACCGAATCATCCACGCCCTGCATGGGTCGGCCCCAGAAGACCGCGCGCCACAGGCGAATCATGGCCAGCAGCGAGCCCAGCGAGGCAACGATGATTGCGGTGATTGCAACAATCGAGCGAGCATCGCCAGTGGCGGCAGAGGCAAAGACAATGCCCACCTTGCCCCACACGCCGGAAAACGGTGGGAAGCCCACAATGGAGAAGCTCATTGCCGCCATCACCCAGGCAACCGCCTGGTCGCGGCGAGCAAGCCCCGAAAGCCTAGAGAGCGTACCCGTACCGTAGGTCTCTTCCACCGCGCCGGAGCCCAGAATGAGGGCGCCGACAGTCACCATGTGGTGGATTGCGTAGAAAATGCCCGCAGCCAGGGCAACCTTGGCGCCGCCCCCGTCGTTAGCGTCCGTGAACGCCAGCACAATCAGAATGAACGGCATACCCGTGACCATCTGGTAGGCCAGCACCTCACGCATGGTGTTCTCCGCGAGACCAGCAAACGCGCCGACCAGCATCGAGATCGCCATGATGATAATGATCGGCCAGTGCCAGGAGGGATTCATGCCCACAATCACGACGTAAATGCGGAAGAGCATGTACACCGCAACCTTCGTATGCACCGCAGAGAACAGTGCCATCACCGCAGGGCTTGTCGACGGGTACGTCCTCGGCAGCCATGTGTGCGCCGGAACCAAACCAGCCTTCACACACAGCGCAATGATGACAATTCCCAGCGCGACCACACCCGTGCCGCCAGGGCCGCCCTCGCTGGCCATGTCGGCCAGCATTGCGATGTTCACATTGCCCGCCGAGCCGTAGATCAGCGCGACACCAATCAGCAGCACCGTGGAGGTCAAGAGGTTGACCAGCACGAAGTTACGGCCAGCAGCCAGGCGGTGCCAGGTACCGGTGACCGCAATTAGGCCGTAGGAGGGAAGCAGCATGACCTCCATGAACACGAAGAAGTTGAACAAATCGGCAGTCAGGAAAGCACCCGACATACCGGACAACATCATCAGTGTCAGGGAGGGGAAGAACCGCGAAGTGTTTTCGCCCGCGACGTGGGCGAACCAGTTACCGATGGCAACCACAGCCGCGGCCACACCCAGCATCAGCATGGAGAACGTGTCCGCCAAGAAAGGAATCGAGATACCACCGGGGAACGCGCCCACACCGTGGCCGACCGGGCCGTTGTCAGCGACGTAGAACATCACCCAAAACGCAGCCAGCGACGACAGTGCCGGAACGGCGATGCCCATCGTCGCGCGCATCCACAGCTTCGGCAGAATGGCTGCGACCGCCGACAGAATCAGCGGCAGTGCCGCAAACAGCGGCAGTAGCGAAGACAGAGTTGAAGGGGACATTGCAGAGGCTTCTACCATTTCTCGTCACCGCCGTATGGGGTCTCGCGCGGGAACTTATCCGGAGCCGGAGTGACTCCCGGGGTGCCGGTGACCGTGGAGTCCGAGTCAGCCGGAATGTGCTTACCTGCACGACGACCAGCCGTCGACAGCTGTCGCATAGCCTCGCGGTCCTCATGGATACGAGTGTCGTCATCGCGGCCCAAACCAGACAGAGCCAGCATGAACGCGGTGACGGCCATGGTAATTACGATGGCCGTCAGCACGAATGCCTGCGGCAGCGGGTCAGCCATCTGCTCGGCAGCGCCAGCGCCCGCAGTGGTCTCGTTGCCCAGCAGCGGTTCGCCGCGCCAGGCGCCGACACCCGTGGACAAAATAATCAGGTTGGCGGCATGGGAAATCAGAGTCATACCGATGATGGTGCGCAGCATGCCGCGCTGTAGCACCAGGTACGTGCCACCGCCTGCGAGGACGGCAGCCATGATGGCGATAATCACTTCTTGGCCTCCTCAACGGTGGTATGAGCTGGGGCGGGGGCTGGAGCGCTCTCCGCTTCTGAGGCGAACACGCCCATCTCCGGCGGCACCCGCAAGCTTGAGCGGTCTGAGTAGAGATCCTGCATCACATCGTCCGACCCGGTCACACCAGGACGGTTCGGGCCGCCCAGGAGATTCAGCGCGGTTGCCACAATGCCGATGACGGCCAGGTACACGCCGACGTCGAAAAGCAATGCCGTGGTGAGGTGCTGACCCAGGAACTCGCCGTACAGCGGTGCCAAGAACGACCCCTTGGCGAAACCGATGAAGCCCGTGCCGATAGCCGTGATGACACCCGCAGCGCTGAGCACTGCCGGGATCTTCTCGCCAAAGACCAGCTCGTCGCGGTCCTTGGACAGGTAAATCAGCATGACGGCAGCGGCGCCAATCAGCGCCGCGTTGAAGCCGCCGCCCGGAGCGGTACCGCCGCGGTAGAGAACCACAGCGGACAGGGCGAACAGAAGCGGAGCCAACCAGCGGACCAGCCAACGCATCATGATGGAGTTCAGAGCGGGCTCCGCAAGCGGGGAAGGCTGATCGAGCAGGTGCGGGAAGCGAGGCATAGACGTGACAACCGCCGCCATCGCGACACCCGCCATACCGAGAACCGCCAGCTCACCCATGGTATCGAAAGCACGGAACTCAACCAGGATCACGTTGACAATGTTGGTCTCGCCCGTGACCTTCTCAGTGTTATCGATGTACCACTGCGCGACCTCAGGCATCTGACGACGGCCAGTGAGGAACCACACCGCGCCGAACGTAGCCAAGCCCACGGCAACTGCCACAACCGCCGCCGAGGCACGGCGGTTCTTCGAGGTCTCAGAGAACGCACGCGGCTGGAAGCGCAGCACCAGCATCATCAGCACGACAGTCAGGATTTCCACCATGAACTGCGTCAATGCCACATCCGGTGCGCCCAGCAGGAGAATCTGCAGCGTGACACCAACACCGGTGACGCCGAGCAGCACAGCCGCCTGCAAACGGTTCTTCGCCCGAAGCGTGGCCCACACGCCAATCACGACAACAACCAGCGGAATCAGATCGGTCAGGTGATCGATGCCGTCGATCTTCGGCAGCACCGGAGCGCCCCCGACACCCGGAGCGATTGCAATAACCAGGGCGTACACCGCGAGCAAACCAAGCAGCGGCAACAGGTGACGCGATGGCTGATGCGAACGCGCCACCTTGCCCATCGCGCGCCCCACACGCTGCGAGACGCTCAGCGACGCGTTGATTGCCTCCACACCAGTGAACGGGAAGAGCTTGCGGTCTGCCATGACGGCGCCTACGCGGGCACGAGTGAAGATGAAGCCCACGCCGACAGCCAGCACAACCACAGAGATGATCAGCGGCACATTCACGCCGTGCCACAGGCTCAAGTGCGATTCCTGAGTCGTGCCAGCCGGAAGCTGACCGACCGTATCGGCCACGCGGTCCAGCGGGCGGTTCAAAATAGCGCCGGCAGCGAAGGCGGCTGGAAGGCTAAGCACGCCAGGGATGGCAGCCGGGAGCCACAGCGAAATTGGAGCCTCAGTGATGTGGTCCACGTTGCGCGGACCATCCACAAATGCACCGAACACCAAACGTGCCGAGTACGCGAAAGTACCAATCGCACCAATCGCCGCCACCGTCAGCAGAATGACGACACCGGTGTTGCTGAGCGGCGCACCTTCGAATGCGGTCAGCATGCCTTCCTTCGACATGAAGCCGAAGAACGGCGGAATTGCCGCCATCGATGCCGCACCGAAAATCATCGAGCCAAAGCTCCACGGCATCTGCTTCCACAGCGGACCGAGGCGACGAATATCGCGCGTGCCTGCCTGGTGATCAACCACACCAGCCATCATGAACAGCGAAGACTTAAACATCGCGTGCGCAATGGTGTGCACAACCGCAGCCATAATCGCGAACTTCGTGCCCACACCAATCGTGGCGACAATCCAACCCAACTGCGAGACCGTCGAGTACGCAATCAGCTTCTTCAGGTCAGTCTGCTGCAGCGCAAAGTAGGCCGTGGCAACAGCCGTCCACATACCCATGACGATCAGCAGCAACTGCCACACGCGCACGTCCGCGAAGACCGTGGAAAAACGCATCAGCAGGTAAACGCCTGCCTTGACGACGGCCGCAGCGTGCAAGAAAGCCGAGACGGGAGTTGCCGCCGCCATGGCCTCTGGAAGCCAGGCGTGGAAGGGGAACTGAGCTGCCTTCGTGAAAGCGCCCAGGGCCACCAGCGCGGCAATGAGGCTGCGCGCTGCCGGGTTGGCCTCCCACTCAGGCGAAGCCAAAACCTCGGTGAGATTCGTGGAACCGGTTAGCCACACCGCACCGCCGAGGGCGGCCAGAAGCAGCAGGCCACCGGTGAAGGTCAGCAGGAGTGTGCGCAACGAGCCCAGCTCGCCCGACGAGCCCGACCTCGCAATGAGCAGGAACGACGCCATCGAGACCAGTTCCCACCCGATGAAGAGGAGCATGATGTCGTCGGCAAGCACGAGGAGCAAAACCGCCAGCATGAACGCCGTCATCAGGACGTAGAAGCTCATCGCGGATTTCTTCGGCGGCAAATACGCGGTGGAGTAGATGAAGACTATCGAGCCCACCAACAGCGCCAAGAAGCTGAACACCATGGAGAGGGGATCGAGCTTCAGCGCAAACGCCGCGTTCAGTTCCGGGGACCAGACGCGGGACCAGGTGAAGGTGGTGCCGTCGAGAATATCGTCCGTTACACGCGAAAGCTGGACCACCGACGCGAGAAAAAACGCGACGATGGGCCAGCCTGCGTGACGACCAAGGAGCTTCACAAACAGCGGGGTCAGCGCCAGGGCAACCGCGACCAACAGCGGGACCGAAAGGAGGGTCAGGCTGTCGGCGGAGACTTGAGCGGCTTGAGCTGCTTGGGTTGCTTGGGCTGCTTGGGCTGCTTGGGCTGCGAGCGTTGTCGCGTGCTCTGCGGAGCTGCTTGCTTGGGCGGTAATCGTTGCCGGGGCAGAAAGAACGGAATCTAAAGAATTCAATGTTGCCGATACGCCGCCGGACGCAAACTCAGAAGCCAATGTCTGGTCTGGTGGTGCGGTCGCCGACGGCGGACTGGCTGTAAAGGAGCTGGCTGATGCCAGAGCTGCTGCCAGGTGCGTCACTTGGGGGCTACTTTCACATTGCTGTTAAAAAGGTTCGTACTTCTACAGACTAACAGCCACGAAATTGCTTCACGCGGGGTGAAAGGGGCATTTGGGGGAGCGGGGAAAGTCTCTGTGGATCCAGTAGTGAAAATACATAGGAACGAGTGATGAACGGGGCGTCGGTGGGAGTTACTGACTGCGTTTATGTCTGGTGACGTTGGATTGATCCGAGTTACTGACTAGGTTTATGACAAAAATGGCCCGAAAAATGGCTTGAAAGTGTCATAAACTCACACAGTTTCACATTTGCAGCCCCGGAGTTTTCGGGTTGACAGTTTTGCCACGTAACTCCGGGCTGTGGTGCTGCCGCAGTTGGGGCCTGACTAGTCGCTACCTTGAGAACTGGACGCACTCTTTGGCTATCAACCCTGAACCGCGGCAAAAAGTAGGGTTCAGCAGCCAACGACGAAACCCTCCCTCGCCCGGATAACTCCAGGTGAGAGAGGGTTTCTACTTGGTCGGGGTAGCGGGATTTGAACCCACGGCCTCTTCGTCCCGAACGAAGCGCGCTACCAAGCTGCGCCATACCCCGAGGCCGCAGACACGAACTGGGAACATACGTCTCAGTGCTGTGCTTGCGAGGACTTACTTTAGCCCGACGCTGAGTCAGAATGCAAAACGCCTGCTTAACGGGCTGTGGGAACAAGCCGCGGTCTCCGCCGCGCCCTTACAAACTACGAACTGCACCCCGACGGACTACGAACTACGAATCCCGCTCCACAACCTCAATCAAGGTCGCGGATGGGCGGCAGAACAAGCGCACCGGAGCGTAAGGGGAAGTGCCAAGGCCATTGGAGACATGCAGCCATGTCTTCTCGGTCCAGCGCGACAACCCCGAGGCCCGCGAGCGGTCGATACCGCAGTTGGTCACAATGGCCTTCCCGCCGGGCAGGCACACCTGGCCACCGTGGGTATGGCCGGAAAGCACCAGGTCGTAGCCGTCTTCCGCAAAAGCATCCAACACGTGGGGCTCTGGCGAGTGCGACAGGCCGATAGCGATGTCGGCATCCGCATTCGGAGCACCGGCGATCTGCGAATAATCCTCCAACTCGTGATGAGGGTCATCCACACCGGACAGCGCCACCTTCACGCCACCCGCCACAAACTCCAGCCGGGCATGGGTGGCATCCTGCCAGCCGTGCTCGATAAACGCAGCACGCATGCCGCGCCACGGCAGTTCGACGCGCGAGGGCTTGCGCTTCTTGCCCGTCAGGTACTTCAGCGGATTGACAGGCCGCGGCGCGAAGTAGTCATTCGTACCGAACACGAAGGCACCCGGACGGTTCAGTAGGGGGCCGAGCGCTGCGAGGACACTGGGAACGGCCTTGTCGCTGCCCAGGTTGTCGCCGGTATTAATCACCAGGTCAGGGTTCAGAGCATCGAGGCTGGCAACCCACTTCTGCTTCAGCTTCTGGTCGGGGAGCATGTGGAAGTCGGAGACATGCAGAATCCGGAAAGGCTCACCCTCGCGCTTTCCCGCCCGGGCGAGCGTGCCGGGTGCCAGCACGGGAACTTGCACACGGTGGAGTTTAAATGCACGCAATTCGATTTGGTTCGCGTAGAGGAACGTCGTCAAGCCAAGCGTGGCGAGAGCTGCGGCAGACCGCAGAATTTGGTTGGAAAAAGCGCGCGATGTCATGACAGAGACACTATCAACTACAGCGGTAATCTAGGGCGTATGAGTGAACTGAAGAACACAATTGTCTCCGATATGACCGCCGCGATGAAGGCCCGCGACAAGGAAACCGTTGCGGCGCTGCGCATGCTGAAGGCCGCCATCCAGACCGAGGAGGTTTCCGGCTCCAAGCACGAGCTCACCGATGACGAGGTGCTGCGTGTGATTGAGCGGGAGGTCAAGAAGCGTCGCGAGTCCGCTGAGATGTACGCCCAGAACGGCCGTCAGGAACTTGCCGACGCCGAACTCGCCGAAGCAGAGGTTTTCGCCCGCTACCAGCCGGAACAGCTTGACGACGACGCCGTGAAGAACCTCGTCGCGGAATCTGTGGCCGAGGTTGCTGGCGATGACGCGCCGAGCATGAAGATCATGGGCCAGGTTATGAAGGTGGCTAAGGAAAAGGCCGCTGGCCAGGTCGATGGCAAGCGGCTTTCCGAGGCCGTTAAGGCTGCCCTGCAGGGCTAGCGCGACCTTTCGCCGTTTCCTTTTTCGGCGATAAGCGTTGGAGCTGCCTTCTAGGGTGAACTAGAACGGCAGCAGCGGAATCAGATCCCGCAAGCTCGGCGCTGGCGGAGTGTTCGGGCGAGGGAACTGCGGTAGCGGATCCGGCCGGGTCGTCGTCGAGTCCGGTCGTGGCGACGGCGCTGGTGGCGGGGTCGGACGGCGGGTGCCATCGGCCACGCGGATTGTGACGGTGCCACCCTTGAGTAGTAGCGGCGGCTGATCCAACCCGACCACGATTCCGCGCGACTCGCCGGTGAGGGAGACTGTGCGTTCCTCTACCTTGTAGCCGGCCTTCTTAAGGGTCTCCCGGGCCTCGGCCTTCTGCATGCCCACCACATTCGGCATTTGGGTGATCGAGGTGCCCAGGCCGTAGTCCGAATCCAGTGGTGGGAGGTTCTTTCCGCCATAATCCTCGATAACCGGGCCGACTGCGCCGAACCATGTCCGCGCGGGCTCGCGACCACCAAAGAGGTTGCCGCTTGGGCACTGGCGCAGCGGTGACGTACACAGCTCCGTGACAGTCGGGGTGTCATTGTAGGCGTACACCGATCCGGCCAGGCCGCCGGTGAAGCCCAGGAATGCCGCAGACTGGTTCGACTCGGTGGTACCGGTCTTAGCCGCGACTGGGCCTTCCCAATTCAGCTCTTTCGCGGCATCCTTCGCGGTGCCATCGGTGGCGTCATTGCTGAGCGCATTAGCAATCGCGTGCGCGACACCCGGCTCCACTGCCTGCTCGCACGGTGGCACATTCAGCTTGACCGCATTGCCCTTGGAATCCGTGATTGACTCAATCGGAGAGGGCTCGCACCAGCGGCCATTGCTGGCCAGGGTGGCAGCGACATTGGACAGCTCAAGGTTATTCACCGACGTCGGACCCAGCACGAACGAGCCGAGCTTATGCTCCGAGACATAGTCCGCCACCGAGGACTCACCATCAAAACTGCCCGGCTCCGTGTATGAGCGCATGCCCAGGCGTACCGCCATGTCCATCACGCCATCGACGCCGACCAGCTCCGAAATCTGAATAAAAGGAGTATTCGGCGACCGTGCGAGCGTCTCACGCAGCGACATCGACGGCGGGAAACTACCCACGTTCTCCACGCAGTACAGGCCCGGCGGGCAGCCCTCTGCGCCACCGGTGCCCAGCCCGGAGGCCTCATAACGACGCGGCACCGGGAAGTTGGTATCAATACCCAGCCCCTTTTCCACCGCCGACGTCGCCGCGAAAATCTTAAAAATCGAGCCCGCGCCATTGCCCACCGGCGTAAATGGCTGAGGCTGCACGGTCTGCATTTGTTCCGCATCGAGGCCGTATACGCGTGACGACGCCATCGCGAGCAACTTCCTGGAGTCATCCCCAGGCTCAAGCAAACTCATAACCTCGGCTGCGCCATCCGCAGTCGGTGACGCCTGCTGACGCAGAGACTCCTGCACGCTGTCCTGCACACGCGGGTCCAGTGTGGTCTTCACATGGAAGCCACCGCGCTTGAGCTTCTCGGTCTCAATACCGTGGTTCTCCAAGTAGGAGACCACATAATCACAGAAGAAACCGCGATCGCCCGCCGCGATGCAACCCTGCGGCAGGCGCTGGGGCTCCGGGAGGATGCCGAGATCAGCTGCCTTGGCGTCCTGAGCCTCCTGCGGGCCAATTGCCCCCGTGGATTCCATAGCCGCAAGCACGTCGTTACGCCGTGCATGCGCACCTTCCGGATTTGTATACGGATCGAGCCCGGAGGACTGCTGAACCATGCCCGCGAGCAGAGCGGCCTGCGGGACATTCAGATCGGACGCGGGAATGCCGAAGTATGTCTGAGCTGCAGCTTCCACGCCGAAAGCGCCATTGCCGAAGGGGACCAAGTTCAGGTACTTAGTCAGAATCTCGTCTTTCGTCAGCTCATCTTCCAGATCCAACGCGATGCGAATCTCGCGGATCTTGCGACCATAATCCGTGGCAGTAGCAGCGCGGCGCTCCGACTCCGACTCTGCGTCCACCAGCAGCGTGTGGTTCTTAATCAACTGCTGCTCAATTGTGGAGGCGCCTTCCTGCACCGACTGGGACATGAAGTTCTTTACCGCCGCACGAGCAGTGCCCTTCCAGTCCACACCAGAGTGCTCATAAAAGCGCCTATCTTCCACGCTGACCAGCGCGTCCTTCATAGCGGGCGAGATGCGTTCCGACGGCACATTAAACCGCCGCTGATCATAGAGCCACGCAATTGGCTGATCATTCCGATCCGTAATAGTGGTGACCCCTGGTGCGTCCTTAGAAATCACCGACCGCGACGCCGACGCGAATTCATCAGCCGTGCGCGCGACGAGGTAGGCCGAGCCGCCCACAAGAGGAAAGAGGGCGCTGGCCACAATCAACGCAGCCAACACAGTGGCAACGGAGAGCTTGAACAGCGTCGAACCTTTATTCACAGCAATCACACTACAAGGTAGGGCGGATTGAGCCGAAGTGAGTTTTCGAAAATCCGCCTAGAGGCATGCCCGGCGAGCCCAGAAAAACGCCTGGCGAGCGGGGGCGGAGTGCTACGAGCGCCCTTACAATACCGGGCAACTCGTCGTGTGGTGGTTTCCGGAAAAAGATTTTCATAGTGACGCAAATCACCCCCGTGCTTTTGTTGGAAAAAGTTGCCCCACCTGCATTGTTGTATTTAGAGCTGCGCCACGTCCACCCTCCCAGTGTGACCCAATCGACATTATTTGGGTGGTGTGAATAGACTTACAACAAAATTTCAGCACTATTTAGTTGAAACTATTTCGAAATAACGAAAATCGCAGGCACGAGGAGGCTACAATGACCGCCACGATTCCCGATCGCAACCGCACTGCTACTACGCCAGACTACGAGCTCGGTGTAGAGAGCTTCCGCGATCGTCAGGAGTGGGTCCCGCGCGCTAAGTGCCGCGATATTGACCCGGATAAGTTGTTCGTTCGCGGCGCCGCACAGCGCGAAGCCGCAGTTATCTGCCGCCACTGCCCAGTGGTTCTGCAGTGCCGTGCCGACGCTCTGGATAACCGCGTCGAGTTCGGCGTCTGGGGTGGCCTGACCGAGCGTCAGCGCCGCGCAATGCTGCGCGAGCACCCGGAAATTACTTCGTGGGCCGACTTCTACGCTGAGCAGTACGCAGCTCAGCGCAAGGCAAAGCTGGCTAAGTAAAAACCGAACTTAGACCGAAGTAAAACTAAACCCCCAGCGCGCGAGGCTGGGGGACAGATAAAGTAGCTTCCATGACTACTAAATGGGAATACTTCACCGCACCGCTGCTCATTCACAACACCAAGGCCATCCTGGACAACTTTGGTGAGGACGGCTGGGAACTTGTCACTGTTCTCCCGGGCCCGACCGGCGAAAACCACGTCGGTTACTTCAAGCGCCCGAAGGCTGACTAATTACCTCGGTGTCTAGCACCTAACTAACAACGGCGGTTGTGCTTTCGATTGGCAGCTGACTCACTGTTGGCTGCCATCTTGCTTTGTCCGGCTTTATTCGCCCGGCCCCCAGCCGCCATGGAAAGGCTTAACTTAAATGAGCAACTCTGAATCTCGCACTCCTTCCCAGGCCCTCGAAGCCCTGGGGCTTACCCTGCCTGCAGTTGCCGCGCCAGTGGCGGCCTACGTACCCGCAACGCGCACGGGCAACCTCGTTTTCACCTCCGGTCAGCTCCCATTCGTTAACGGCGAGCTCACCCACGTCGGCCACGTCGGCGCAGAAGTCACTGCTGAGGAGGCCAAGGAGGCAGCCCGCACCTGCGCTCTTAACGCTTTGGCCGCAGTCGATGCTGAGGTTGGCCTCGACAATGTCACCCGCATCGTGAAGGTCGTCGGCTTCGTCAACTCCGCCGCCGGATTCACTGGTCAGCCGGGCGTTATCAATGGAGCCTCGGAACTCTTCGGCGAGGTCTTCGGTGAACGCGGCCAGCACGCTCGTTCAGCAGTGGGTGTGAATCAGCTTCCGCTGGACGCTCCCGTGGAAGTCGAAATCATCGTTGAAGTAGCCCAGTAGCTGCTGTGTTTACTGCCGTGAGCAGCGGGGATGCTGCGTTCTCCGGGTCGTCGTAAAGCGTGCTTACACCCAAATGAGCCGAATTGGAGGGCGTAGCCCGCTCCCCGGATTGCACAACCACGTAGGATAGAGGACATGGAGCATCCTGCGTATAGCCAACTGCGTCAGATTTCTCAGTCCGTGGGCGTCGTTCTGTGCCCGAACCCCAGCTACTCTTCGCTGGAGGGTACGAACTCCTACGTTATTAAGGCTGAGGGGGATAGCCGCAGCATTGTCATCGATCCGGGTCCGGAGGACGAGGGACACCTGAACGTCCTCCAGCGCTATGCCGGCGACGTTGCGTTGATTCTGCTGACGCACCGTCATGGCGACCATGCTGATGGCGCCGCACGTTTCCGTCAGCTCACCGGCGCGCCGATTCGTGAGCTGGAGTCTCAGTACTGCGCGGGAGGTCAGGATCCGCTTGTCGACGGTGAACGTATCGTCCTCGACGGAGTGACTCCGCAGATTGAGGTCGTGGCAACCCCTGGTCACACCGCTGATTCTGTCTGCTACTTCATCCACACTGGTGATGGCGAGGATGATGTTGAAGGCATCGTTACCGGTGACACAATCGCTGGCCGCCACACCACTATGATTTCGGAGACCGACGGCGACCTGGGTAAGTACATGGAAACCCTGAAAATGCTGGATTCGCGCGGCAAGGGTGTTCGTCTGCTGCCTGGTCATGGTGCTGACCTGCCGGACATCACTGTAATGACGCAGAAGTACATTGAGCGTCGTAAGCTGCGCCTGCAGCAGGTGAAGGATGCCGTTGCCAAGCTGGGTGACGAAGCTACGGTGGACCAGATTGTGGATGAGATTTACACCGATGTCGATCCGGTGCTGCGTCATGCTGCTGAGCAGTCGACGCGTGTGACCCTGCGCTACCTGCGCGATCACGGGGAGTAGTTGCTGGGTTTTGGCTTGGGTTTTGGCTTCGGCTTGGGCTTTGGCCAGTTGCTGGGCTGGTCTGGGCTGGGCTTAATTGAGGCTTGGCTGAAGCCGAGCTTGAGTGAAGCTGAGCTTGACTCACCGCATGAAAAGAGCGTGTGACCTGCAGTTTTGCGGGTTGCGCGCTTTTTGTTTGGGGTAGTGCTGGTTGGGGTGGGCTAGTGCCGGTTGGGTGGGTTGGCCTCGTCGGGGCCAGCTCAATCACTTATCGATGAGGTATCCACTTGTCGATGAGCTATAGCGCGCGCACAAGTGAACAGCGCATCGATAAGTGATTGATGCAAGGAGAAATCGGTGAATGGTGCATCGATAGGTGCCGGGAAAGCATCGATAAGTGCGCCAAACTTGGCCGGCATGCCAGGTCAGCATGGCAGGCCGGCATACCAGGTCAGCATGCCAGGCCAGCGGGGGAAGACAACAAAAATCCCGCGAGCCTCATGCGTTTCATGTGCTCCTACGGGAACCGAGGATCCAAAAGCAGAGGCTGCGGGATGTGAGTCGTTTGGGCAGCGCCGCAAGCGCCACAAGCTAACGTGCGCCACAAGCTAACGTGCGCAACAAGCTAACGTGCGCGGCGGGCCAAACGCTCCGTATCGGAGATGAGCACGGACTTGCCCTCAAGGCGAATCCAGCCGCGGTGGGCGAACTCTGCCAGAGCCTTGTTAACGGTCTCTCGGGAGGCGCCGACGAGCTGTGCGATTTCCTCCTGAGTCAGGTCGTGGTTCACGCGGAGAGCAGAACCTTCCTGAACACCGAAGCGATTGGCCAGCTGAAGCAGGGACTTAGCAACGCGACCAGGGACGTCGGTGAAAATGAGGTCAGCCAGTGAATTGTTGGTGCGGCGCAGACGGCGGGCCAGCATGCGCAGCAGCTGAGCTGGAACATCAGGGTGCGAACCAACCCATTCCTGCAGCTGATCGGCACTCATGGACGCGGCGGAAACTTCGGTGACGCAGACCGCCGAAGAGGTGCGCGGGCCCGGGTCGAAGATGGAGAGCTCGCCGAACATGTCGGACGGGCCCATGATGGTCAACAGGTTTTCACGACCGTCGGCTGAGCGACGAGCCAGCTTCACCTTGCCATCAATAATGATGTAGAGCCGATCGCCCGGCTCACCCTCATTGAAGATGGTGGTTCCACGCGGGAAGCGAACCGTCTCGAGCTCGCCGAGCAAGGCCTGCACAGCCTCCTGGTCGACTCCCTGAAATACACCGGCCCGGGAGAGAATCTCCTTGACGTCATCCACGGTAAAATTCTCCTGTCTTGGGCCACTAACCACCGTAAATACAGGCCAGCAGCCGCCAAATTAGCACTCGACTACAGATTGCAGTGGCCAAACAGGAAGAGAAACTACCCCGTCCCACTAGTCCCACTACTTTCGGTCTTTCCCGGTAACGCCGCTGCCAGCCTTCAAGGCAGGTTCATCCCTGGGCGAATTTCACGACAAATCGCCTCTACAGATGCATCCCAAAACTACGCCGTCACCAAGATGTGATAAGCACCACTGTAGCAAACGAGCCACTGCGCCTGTGGGGAATTCTGGTGAAAAGCCGCTGAACTGTGTATTTATAACTAATAATTCGCTAACGGTGTTCCAAGATGTGGTGGGGCATGACTTCTTTGGTTTTTGACCGAATATGCCCGAGCTGCTACCGGTTCCATCCGCATCCCGGACGAATCGAAGGATTCGGCCCGCGAAAGGTGCGCACGCGAATTGCAATCCGGGGTAGCCGATACACTACGACCATGGATACGACCGGCAAGGCATCGTCGATAAGCAAGCACCAGATAAGCAAGCACCAGGCGACGAGCAAACCCCAACCCACGCACCCGCAGGGATCCCTGACGTCGAAGAAGCGTCGGGCGGTGGGGGCGCATCCGGCGGCGCGGGGGAAGGAGACGCGCCTGGGCATGGTGCGGCGTGCGCGGCGGATTAACCGCACGCTGGCGGTGGCGTACCCGAATGCGCACTGTGAACTGGACTTTCGTAATCCGTATGAGCTTGCGGTGGCGACGATTCTGTCGGCGCAGTGTACGGACGTGCGGGTGAATATGACCACGCCGGCGCTGTTCGCTAGGTACCCCAGCCCAGCCGATTTGGCGGTTGCGAACCAGGAAGAGGTCGAGGAGCTCGTTCGGCCGACGGGTTTCTACAGGAATAAGGCTGCGAACATCATCGGTTTTGCGCAGGGGGTGATGGAGCAGCACGGCGGCGAGGTGCCGGGCACGTTGGAGGAGCTTGTGAAGCTGCCGGGCGTGGGGCGAAAGACGGCAAATGTGGTGCTGGGGAATGCTTTTGGGGTGCCGGGTTTGACGGTCGATACGCATTTTGGGCGTCTGGTGCGGCGCATGGGTCTCACAGAGCAGGAAGATCCGGTGCGCGTTGAGCACGAGATGATGGAGGTGCTACCGCGCGCGGAGTGGACGTGGTTTTCGCACCGGCTGATTTTCCACGGTCGCCGGGTGTGCCATTCGCGCCGGGCGGCGTGCGGGGCGTGCTTCTTGGCGGCGGATTGCCCGTCGTATGGCGTCGAGGGTCCGGCGGAGCCGGAGACTGCGGAGAAGTTGATTAAGTCAGACGACAGGGAATGGCTTCTCTACCTGGCCGGTCTTAATGACGGCTACAGTGGGGAGGAACTTTCCGCGCTTGACGACGGGGATAGCGCGCGCAACACCACAGCGACACAGGACTAGTCGAGGAGCACTTTTCGTGAATGAGCAGGGCGGTCATAGTCACAATGGTGGCCACTATGAGGATCGGCAGGTGGACGTTAACCGTTCGGCATCGCTGATTACGCTGCTCATCGCGGGAGTTAGCATTGTGGGTCTGGTGATTTTCGCGATTGTGAATACCACTGATGGCAATGACGAGGCCGACGGTGGTGGGACCGGATCTGGTGTGAGTGTCGGTGCGGATGGCGCTGGCAATGGTGATGGCGCTGGCAGTGATGGTGAAGTGGATGGTGCACCGGCAGCGCCAGCGATGTCAAAGGATGAGATCGCGGCGGTAGCGGGTAGTGGCTCGCTGACCGGTGTGCGCTTGCCGCTGTTGGCGGAGTCGGGAGACTCGGCAGGCCAGGACAACGAGGCTGGCCGAACGGAACTGGTAGACATGGGCCAGGTCGTCGAGGGCAAGCCGACAGTGCTTAATGTCTGGGCGTGGAACTGTGCGCCGTGTCGCCAAGAGCTACCGCTTATTGAGCAATGGGCCAAGGACAATCCGGACGTGCAGGTGGCGACGGTGCATGCGGCTCGCGAGGCGGGGCGTGGCCAGGCCTTCCTGCAGGAAATCGGAGTGAAGCTACCGACCTACTCGGACACGGTCGACGTGGTCGGACCAGCGTTGAATCTACCGCGAGTTGTGCCCATCACCGTGGTGTTTAAGGCAGATGGCACGGTGGCGACCATTCATCCTGGTGAATTCACCGATGCGCAGCAGATTACGGATCTCGTGCGAGGTGCATTGAAGTGACTCAGGGACAGTCGTGGAATCGTGACGCAAGCTCGGGGCTGTATCTGCCGAAATGGTTGACCAATAGTTTGCCGCCGCACCTGGTCAGCGCTGATCACGACGCGGCAGGTCACGCCAGCAGCGCCAGCAGCGCCAGCCACGACGCAACAGGCCACTCGGAGCAGAAGGTGGCCGGTCGCTCCGATTCGTCGTCAAGCGTGAAGCGCGCGTTTGCGAAGTTGCGGCGAGACTCCTCGACGCAGGAGAAACCGTTGCGGAACCCTGCCCGGTCGGCGGTGTTGGTGCTGCTCAGCGGTGATGCGGAGGCGCACCAGCGGCCGGAGGATGCCAGCGTGGTGCTCACACACAGAGCGACAACGCTGCGTAAGCACGCAGGTCAGATGGCGTTTCCGGGCGGTCGCGTTGACCCCGAGGATGTAGATGAGGTCGATACCGCGTTGCGTGAAGCCGAGGAAGAGACTGGGCTGAACCGAGAGACTGTGACGCCGGTGCGGGTGCTGGACTCGATTGACATTTCGCGAACGGGCTTCGCGGTCAATCCGGTATTGGCGTATTGGCACGCACCGCATCCGCTGCGTGTAGTCGACCCGGGGGAGACGGAATCGGTGCTCAATGTGCCAATTAGCCACCTGACAAATCCGGACAACCGCATGATGCTGGGGTATCACGGCTGGACAGGGCCGGCATTTAAGGTTGGTGACTTCGTCGTTTGGGGCTTTACCGGCGGCGTGCTGTCCTACTTGCTGGATGTGGCCGGCTGGTCGGAACCGTGGGACGACACCAACGTGCAGAAACTTTTGCCGGTACTCGCGCGTTCCGCTAATGGTGAAAAACTGTCCGTACTGAAGGGAGGCCGACGATGATGCCTGCAATCGCTGTGTTTGACGTTGCGCTGCTGGCGGTTTTCATTTTCGCGCTCGTCGTTGGCTGGCAGCAGGGCGCCGTCTCGTCGATTATGGCCATTTTGGGCGTTGTCCTGGGCTTGGTTATTGGTGTGCCCTTGGCGCCGCTAGCTATGGCACAGGTCGAGAACCAGTCGGGAAAGGTTCTTCTGGGCCTCGGCACGGTGATTCTGTTCGCCCTGATTGGTCACGCGGTGGGAACAGTGGCAGGGCAGTCGCTGCGGAATACCATTCGCTCGCCGTTGGCAGTCGGCCTGGACTCGAGCCTCGGTGCCATCGTGCAGTCCGTGACTGCGCTGGTAGTGACATGGATGATCGCCGTGCCCCTGGCCACCGCCGTGCCCGGGCAATTCGCCGACTGGGTGCGTGAATCCAAGGGCATGAACCTCATTGACCAGGTCGCTCCCGACGAATGGAGTGACGGCTTCAGTGGCATCCTCCGTCAACTCCGCGACGATGGAATGCCCGCCATCGCTCCGCCATTCGGCTACAAGCAGAACGTCCCCGATGAACCCGCCGACCCCAATGTGATTTCACAAGGTGTCGTCGACAGTATTCGACCGTCCATCGTCCGCGTCTTGGGCGAGGCCCCGCAGTGCGAACGCTTGCTGCAGGGCACGGGCTTTGTCATCGCACCGGATCTGATTCTCACCAACGCGCACGTGGTCGCCGGCGCCACCACTGTTCGGCTGGAAACTGTGGTCGGCATGGCTGACGCAAATGTCGTGCACTACGATCCGCTTGACGACGTCGCCCTGCTCCGGACCACCGACCTACCCCTGGAACCCATGCAGTGGGCGGAGCAGGAAGCTAGTCCGGGCGATGACGCGGTAGTGCTGGGCTTTCCCGAATCCGGGCCCTTTAAAGCCACGCCTGCGCGCGTGACGGAGAACATCATTATTCGAGGCCCGGATATTTATTCGTCGACTCGACACGAGCGCCAGTCCTATGTTCTGAAGGCAGATGTGCGCCACGGCAACTCGGGCGGACCACTGATTACGCCACAGGGGCAGATCCTGGGCTTGGTCTTCGGTGCCGGTGTGAATAATGACCAGACTGGTTACGCGCTGACGCACGCCGAGGTCCAGCCACACATTGATGAGGCGATGGATAACTACGGGGCCATCAGCACGCAAGAGTGCGTGGCGGGGTAAGCGGCAAGTTGTGTGTCTGTGGGCAGGGCAGCCCCCAGCCCCAGCCGCAGGAGAGTTCTGGCTAGCTTCAGCCGAGCCGGAGCCTAAGATCCCTCCGGCAACCAGTGCAGGTGATCCCTGATTGCCTGCACCACAGCCTGCGGTTTTTCTACCGGCAGGAAGTGCCCACAGCCCGGGATGACGCGCACGTGGGTGGAGCTGAGCTTCACCAGCGCAGGTGGGGTACGAGTGTCCTGCTCGCCGACGAGCAGCACAGTGCGCTCATCGCTTTTCGAAGAACCCTCCATCGCATCCAACCACTTGCGGAAGGCAGCCGGAGCCGGTCGCGTCCACCAGTTCATGTGAGCCAGTGCAGGGCGGAGTGCACCACTGGCCAGGCTGTCAGCCATGAGTTCCGCGGTCTGTTTCCCCTCAGAGGTCTCGGCGAACCCCTCCCCGGCGGTGGACATGGACTCGCGCACGATGCGCTCAATGAGCCGCTGCTGGCGAGCCTCAGCGGCCTGCGTGCTGAACTTATTGCGACGCAACCGCGGTACCCGTGGCCGCGAGTCCCACCACGAACGGCGCAGCAGCGGGGCAAGGCTATTGCGGAAGTCCTCCGACCACGGGCTCTTCAACTGGTTGAGCCACACCTTCGGATGCGCAGCACCACAACCAATAATTCCGGCAACAAGATTCGGCTGCCGCGAGGCCAGCGTCCATGCCACCCCCGTGCCGAACCCCTGGCAGACCAGCAGTGCGGTCGAGTGCCCCAACGAGCGAATCGACGAGGCGATGTCCTGGGCCGCCTCGAACGGATCGTAGCCATGCGGTGTTCGGTCGGACTGACCGTAGCCACGCATAGAAATAGCCACAGCGTGCACGGGGAGGGGGTCTCCCGAGTCGTCGTTAAGCATTGGCAAAACCTCGCGCCATTCAAACCAACCGCCAGTCGAGCCGTGAATAAACAACACGAGCGGATCGGAGGGGCGGCCGCACTCGGCGATGTGTAGGCGCTGGCCGCGGACGTGAATGAGACGATGACGCCAGGGGCCGGTAAGAGAATCGCTGAGGGAGGTCATGAGGGGAAAATACCTTATCCGAAGGGCTTGAACCGGGACTGAATAAAACAAAAGGGCGAGACCAACAAAGTCCCGCCCATTTTCTTTCAAGCCTTTAGGTGTACAGGCCGTTCGACTGCGAAGACTTCTTCGCGGACCCCGACGGCACGACCCCCTTCAGCTCCTGCATCGACTCGATGGTCTTCTCCGGCTTGCGGATCGACTTGACCTTCTTCAGACCCAGCAGTGCTGCAACACCGGCGATGACCAGCATCAGAACGAAAACGATGAGGAACGCAGCCCAGGTTGGCAGCCAAACATCCAGCAGCCAGCCGAGGAAGAAGAAAAAGAAGAACGAGGAGTACAGCGCGACGACGCCGGCAACCGCGAAGAAGCCACCGCCAACTGCGCCCTTCTTAGCCTCGCCAGCAATTTCGGCCTTGGCCAGCTCAATCTCAGAGCGAACCAGAGCGGAAATCTGCGAAGAAGCATTAGACACGAGCTGGCCGACGCTAGCATCACCCGATGCGTTGCTATCCACATCACTCAGCGGGATAGCGGTAACACGCGGTTCGGTGCCGTCGGTAAAGAGACCCTTCGTATCGTCGTTGCTCACGTGTACTTCCTCCTACGCAGATGGTTGGAAAAGATGGTTTGAAACTTTAAAACTGCAGTTACAAACTGCCATACTACCTCTGATTGTGGGTAGGGCGCGCCATAAGGGCGAAAAAGCCAAGAACTCGTTGAAGTTTTTCTCATCTTTGACCATTTCTATATAAGTTTGTCACTTACTTAGCGGTGAAGAATTAGGGTGTGGGATATGAACAATCAGCCTGAGAACGTGCGTGGAGCCGATGGAGTTGGTGCCGGTGCTGGCAATGGTGACGGCAATGGCGCCGGTGTCGGAAAGGGTGGCCTAGCTGGCATGAGTCTGGGTGTGTCCTCCGTGTCGGCGAAGAAGCGCGCAGAGCGTGAGGCAGCGCAGGCGAAGGCATCTGAATCGGGTGCCGGTCGCGCTGACAGTGCTCCCGCCGCTGCTATTCCGCAGCTTGACCCCAAGGACCCCCTCGCGCCCCTGTGGCAGCTCGACGGCGTTGCACACGCGGCTGATGTCGCGGCCAAGGCCATCCAGTCCGTCCATAGGCACAAGGCCAACCTGCGCAAGCACAACGTCACCGGCTCCGAGTCGGTCCTGCGTGGCGCTCGGGCATCGGCGTGGCTAGAAGGCGGCGAGCCATCGCTTCCCGACGACGGCAACATCACCGATCCCGTACTCGCAGCAGCCCTTCGGGTTGCCGACACCATTTCCCCGGAGTCAATTGGTGAGACCACCCGCGTGTGGCAGCGCGCTCCGCAGCAGGTGCTGGCCAAGTTTGCGTTGAACGCATCGCCCGCAGGTGAGACTGAAGACGGTTCCGAAGCGCGGATGAAGGCCGGCCGTCCGGTCGGTGACGACAAGCTCTCGTCCGCGATGAAGGAGCAGCGTCTGCACGTGCTCGGTGACTTCATCACTGGCCGCAGCCAGATCCATGCTGGCGTGCTCTCGGCGATTGTGCACGGTGAGCTGCTGACTCTGCGCCCCTTCGAGTATCACAACGGCATCATCGCCCGCGCCGCCTCGCGACTGACAACTGTCGCAACCGGCCTGGATCCGCGTGGCTTGGCCGTGCCCGAGGTCTACTGGACTCGCCACCGCCAGGAGTATGTCGAGGCCGCAGAGGGGTTTGCGTCGGGAAGCGCCGATGGCCTGCGTGCGTGGATTCTCCTGCACCTGGAGGGGCTGAAGGCCGGTGCCGTGGAAGCGCGCGGTATCGCCGAAGCGGTGTAGGCGGGCCGGCTGCCGGATGGTGGGTTAGTCGGCCTTTGACTCGTCGTCGTTGTTGCGCAGTGCCAACAGCGTCGCACCCGCGCCAAGCACCAGTGTGACGCCGGCAAGAATTGCAGCATTGCGTTTCGACGGCGCGCGAAACAACGGGACGGGATTCCGGAATTGGCGCACAGGCCACTCACGTTCCGTCGCAATCTTGCGCAGAGCGCGATCGGGATTGACCACAACGGGATGGCCGACTGCAGACAGCATGGGCTCATCAGTGATGGAATCCGAGTACGCAAAGCATTCGGCCAGGTCGAACTGGCGCTTTTCCGCTATCCGACGCATCTGCACAGCCTTGTTTTCGCCCCGGCAGAAGAACTCCGTTTCACCCGTGAAGAGCCCATCGCGGACCTCCAGCTCGGTGGCCACCACGTTGTAGACACCGAGCGCCTGCGCAATGGGCTCAACAATCTGCCGAGCCGATGCCGAGATAATGAACACCTGATGCCCCTGTGCGCGGTGTTCACGAATGAGCTCCAATGCCTCGGCGTAGATGTACGGCGTGATGTTCTGCTCTAGGGTTTCGATGGCGACCTGGCGCAGCTCCCTGGCGCTGTGACCAGCGATAAGGGCGGAAAACTGCTCGCGGGTGGCCTCCATTTGCGCCTCATCGTGCCCCTGCGACATGTATAGGGCATGGCTGAGCGCCATTTGCAGCATGTCTGTCGGCGAAATGATGCCGCGCTCGAGGAATTGCTTGTTGAACGCATATGCCGAGCTCTTGGCAATAATGGTTTTATCCAGGTCAAAGAACGCAGCGACGCGAGAGTCAGCGGTGGCGTGGAGGCCTGCAGCGATTTGGGCATCTTTAGAGCTGCTCGTGTCCGTAGAAGCGCGCGGCTGCGGCGTTGTTGAAGCCTTGTTCTCGCCGGTGTTCATAGACTCCGAGCTTACCCATGGATGTCGGGCTCGGGGAGAGCATTATGAGTGTTTAACTGCTGGGTGGGGGACTGGGGCGATTGGGGCGGTGGCGGTCGTGGGGGCTTGGCGGCGATTGGGGCGCGGCATTTCCTGGGCGCGATTAATCGAGGAAACGTGACATCGAACATATTGGGCATTAAATCCTTTGAAAGGTATTTGCAGATTCCTCGGGATATGTAATACTTGGACGTGGCTGGCCCCTTCTTGTTCTTTTTAGAAACAGACTGCGAGGCCGCCCCGGCTCAATCCCCCCCCCCGAGCCGGTTAAAGACGCCTCGCGCCAATCCCCCCCCGGCGCGGGGCGTCGCCCCTTTTTGCCCAATGTTGAGGGTTATGTAGAAAAAGTTACAGGCTGCAAATGTGAAACTGTATGAGTTTATGACACTTTCAAGCCATTTTTCGTGCCATTTTTGTCATAAACGCAGTCACTAACTTGCATTGGCCAGGCCGCGCAGTAGTCATGCCGCGCAGTAGCCATAAGGCAAAGGCGACATGGCGTTCTGCAGTTATCCACAGTCTGAAAATTATCCACAGACAGCGAGGTTTTGGCCCCTTGCGGGCATCATTGAATCCGCCCTGTAGTGCACGCTATGGCCATGGCAATCAAGAAACTGTCCATGGCTCAGCGAACCGAGGCTTCAGCAAATCCAGTAGTCAACGCCGTCGATGATGAGGCGCTGCGTGAAGAGGTTGCGCTCATAGTCGCTGCTACCGGTCGTGACTGTGTGCAGGAGACCGTGCCACCTGTGGCTGCAGCGCCAGTGGCCGCACAAACATTTGCTTCGCCGCCAGCATCACTATCATCATCAGCCCCAGAGCCTTCCCCATCGTCAGTATCGACAGGAGCGGGAGTTTCATCGGCCCTGTGGCGTCGGGCACCAGCGGTGTTCGTCGATGCACCGGCAGCCCGAAGATTAGCCGGGCGGCCTCATTGTGAGGGAGCAATCTTTCTGGTCCGCAGTGATACTGAGGCGGAAGATGCGCAGGTAGCGAAGGTTTTAGCTCCTGTTTACAGTGCTAGTTTGCCCGCGGATAACGTCGATATTGTCGAGCTGCTCGGCCGTGGCGACGTACGCCCGGATGCTCCGAATCCCACCAATCACCAAAACGGCTCGAGCCTCCTGAACCACCATCAGAACCCAGCGTCACCTGCAAGCACCGACGTGATTACGGCACCGGGTACAGAGCCCGTATCGAACACGCCGGCGACTACAACCGACTCCACGGCAACGTGCCTGATGTTGGTTCCTGCGGTCGGCGGTGCCGGGGCTTCCATTGTTGCGGCGGCGAGTGCATTGGTTCTATCCCGTGAAAAGCCAGTCTGTTTGGTGGACGCGGACGCACTGGCAGGAGGCATTGATCTGGTGCTCGGGATGGAAACGGAACCGGGACTGAGGTGGCAGGACTTCTCGGCTGCTGATGGTCGTCTCGACGGAGCGGCACTCTACGAAGCACTGCCATCCTGCCCGCGATCACCCGCTCTGAAAGTGTTGACGTGGACTCGCAGTCGCACGCCCGAGACGACTTACAACCACGCCTCTGCGAACAACACATTCGACAGCGCCGACAGAACCGACAGAATCGACAGGCCCGACGATGTCCGGCACATTGCCAGCACCATTAGTTGCCTTATTCATGCCGGAATTACGGTCATCGTGGACTGCCCGAAGCAAGTGGAGTACGTCACCACTCTCGGCGCGCTTGCCGATGACACCGTCATCATCCTGCCCACCTCTGTCCGAGCTATCGCAGCCGGTGGACACCTGGCCAGCGTCTGTGCACAGGCAGGATTCACGCCAAGTCTTGCGGTTCGGCACCAGCAGTACCGCGATATCAGTGTCGAAGAGGTTGAGTACGCGCTCGATCTGCCCATTGCTGGTGAGATTGAGTACTGCAAGAAAGTAGCTCACGAGATAGATGTGGGCGGGCTCGCTGGGGCCGTCGGCAAGCTGACGCGGGGATTGGAAGCGATGTTTGCCCTTGTCGGCGGTGGTGGCGATGGATGATGTCAGGCTGTTGGCGGCGGTGCGGACGGCGCTTGCGGAGCGGCCTGGGGTGGCATCGCATAGCGAGGTCGCCGACATCATTCGCGCGGAGACCGCGGGGGTTGTCTCCGATGTGAAGGTGTTGGAGATTCTGCGCACGATTCGTGAGGAAACAGTGGGCGCGGGCGTGTTGGATGCGCTGTTGCGCCGCCCGGGTGTCAGCGATGTGCTGGTCACCGCGCCCGGCGAGGTCTGGGTCGATGCCGGCAACGGACTGGAGCGGGCCGAGATTTCCTTCGCGGACGAGGGCGAGGTGCGCGCGTATGCGGTGCGGCTCGCGTCGCGGTGCGGACGAAGGCTTGACGACGCGCAACCCTGGGCCGACGGCCATATTCCTGGCGGTGTCGGCGGCTGTGGTGTGCGAGTTCATGCGGTGCTTTCACCACCGTCGGCGACCAGCACTCAGATTAGCCTGCGGGTGCTGCGTCCGGCTCGTCGCGGGCTTGCGGAGTTGTGCGATGTCGGGCTGTTTCCACCGGAGATTCTGCCGGTGTTGCGGGGAATCGTGGCGGGACAGCTGTCGTTTATTGTCGCCGGAGGTACGGGTGCGGGAAAGACGACGCTATTGGCGGCGATGCTCTCAGAAGTTAATCCTGATCAGCGCATTGTGTGCATCGAGGACACTCCGGAGTTGCAACCGCAGCATCCGCATGTGGTGAAGCTGGTGACCAGAGCCGCCAACTTGGAGGGGGCCGGTGCGATTGGGCAGCAGGAGTTGCTGAAGCAGGCGTTGCGCATGCGTCCCGACCGCATTGTCGTCGGTGAGATTCGTGGTGCCGAAGTGGTGGATCTGCTGGCTGCGTTGAACACGGGGCATCGCGGTGGGGCGGGGACAATTCACGCCAACCGCATCGGGGATGTCGTCGCGCGCTTTGAGGCCCTGGGGCTGATCGGTGGCCTTGGTCGCGCCGGGCTGCATGCGCAGTTGGTCTCTGCGGTGCAGGTGGTGTTGGTGGTCGAACGTGCTGATGTTCGCCGGCTGGCACAGATCGGGCTGCTGCGCGGTAACCCACCGGAGGTGGTGGAGGTTTGGACTGCTCGGGATGGGCCTGGGCCGGGTTGGGAAGCGTTGCAGAAGTTGCTGGTTGGCGGGGAATAACCGGTGGAATAACCGGTGGAATACCCGATGGAATGACTAGAGGAAAAGTCAGGGGATTAGACGGGGAGATTAACAGCTATGGGGGAAGGGTTTAGCGTGGCGATGTTCATTGGGGGAGCGGCTGCGGCGGTCGCTATCTGGCCGGACAGCTCGGCGGCGGTGCGCTCGCGAGCACTGGCAGGCCGTGGCCGCGAGGTGTCCGGCGGGCTGAAGTGGTTGCAGCGCATGGTTGGACTTGGTGCTGGTTCCACGGGGTCGAGTGCAGTAAGCACTGGCAGTGCGAATAGAACTGCAGGACTATCAATCATCATCGCTGCAGGCCCGGCGCTCGTGTTGTTGTGGCTCGCCGGGATTCCAGGTGTTGTAGCCGGGCTGTTGCTGGGTCGCACCGCAGGGGCAGTAGTGCGCGCTGTGGGGGAGAGGCGCTGTGAACGTCGGGAAGCGGACAGCGCTGCGGTAGTGCTGGAGACCTTGACCGCGCAGTTGCGCGCAGGAGCGGCGGCTTCACGAGCGCTCAACGCGGCAGCAGCGGAATTGCGCAGGTCAGGGGATGAGACTGTGTTGGCTGATCATCTCGCGCACGCGGCGCATCGCGCGAACTTCGCCGACCCGTGGGAGGGCGAAGAATCTTCGGAGCAACTGCGCCGGATTGGGCGTATGTGGACGGTGGCGCAGCAACACGGTCTGAGTTTGGCTGGGTTGCTGGACTGCGCGCGGGGTGATTTGCAGGCTCGTCAGGCGCATCGATCACAGACGTCTGCCGCGCTGGCGGGGCCACGCATGACGATCGCCATCTTGGCTTCACTGCCGGTGTTCGGTTTGGTCATGGGGCAAGCGTTCGGGGCTTCCCCATTCGAGTTCCTCAGTCGCGGCATCGGAGGAATTGTGCTGGTCATCGGTGTCGGGCTGGTGTGCGCGGGCATCGAATGGGCGGTCGTCATCATCGATCGTGCGGAGGCCGGACAATGATTGCCGCCGCACTTCTCATCGCCGTCTACCTCTGCTTGCCGACGTTCAATCCCGTCCGCAGCCGACTGCCCGAATTGGTAGCCGAGTCGGATGCTCGCGCGCGAGGAAGCGTACGCCGACAGGTGACCAATCGGGTGGCGCAGATTGCCGCACAGGTGCGGGAACGTGTGCGAACTGTCATTGGCGGTGAGCGCATCAGCCCGGCTGTGCTGCTCGATGCCGCAGCGGCCCTCGACATCATTGGTGCTTGTTTGAGCTCCGGTATGCCGTTGTCGCAGGCCATGGCAGCAGCTGCCGATGGTGCAAACCCTGAGCTGGCCGAGCCACTTCGACAGTGTTCCGCCAGGTTGTCCGTGGGCGCGCACTCAGCTTGGGACAGCCTTGCTGCCACACCCGCGCTCGTGCCTCTGGCGACGGCTGGGCGCCGCGCAAGCGAATCCGGCACCGTTCTGGCGCAGGCCTTGGAGGACACCGCTGCCACGTACCGCAGTCAAGCGCACGATGCGGCGCAAGCCGTCGCCGAAAAGGCTGGTGTCCTCATTGCCGGGCCTCTGGCGTTGTGCTTTCTACCCGCGTTTGTGGTGCTGGGTTTGGTGCCCACCATCGCTGGGCTTGCCGACGAAATGTTTGCAGGACTGATGCCGTCATGAAGCGTGGACACTTCTGCGCCCAGCCTCGCGCGCTGGCACGCGCCGGATGCGGTACTGGTTGTTTTCTCGGTTGCGTACTCGCTTGCGCGCGCGGGCCGCCTGCCGCGCTGCAATCCAAACATGCATCAACGCGCATCAACGCGCGTCAATGCACATCACACCTCACAACTGACCTGTCACTCGACATCCACACAGGGGAAAACACTCATGACCACTCAAAACTCCAACCATCCGACCAACCTTCCAACCAACTCTTCAACCAATCCGCTGACCGCTGCGCAGTCCCAGCTGCGCTCGTATTTGCACAAGCGTCTGCGCGCACTGGTAACTGAGGAAAACGGCATGTCAACCGTGGAATATGCTCTCGGAACTATTGCGGCCGCCGCTTTCGGAGCCCTGCTCTACACCGTCGTGACCGGCGGCGATATCACCCAGGCGCTCACCGACATCATCGAAAGGGCGCTCAACACCGATGTCTAGCCGCATCCGCTCTACGCTTCATCGCCTGTGCGTCGGCGACGAAGGCCAAACGACGGTAGAAACCGCTTTCGGTCTCGCGGCGCTGGTCACGGTCATGGTCACGGCTCTGTCCGGGCTGGTCACCATCGCAATGTACCTAGGGCTTACCGACGCAGCCGGAGCCATCGCACGGGCTGAGGCGCGGGGCGATGCGGAGACAGTAGCCGAGCTTCGCGCAGACGCGGATGGGCAGGTCGCGATATCGGAAACCTCCGGTACCGTGCGCGTGACCATTCGGCGCTCAGCGGGGCCATTTTCGCTGGAAGCACGCGCGGTCGCACTGCGGGAAAGAGCGGCATCGTCATGAGAAACGTGACAGCCCGCCTTCTCCGCGAAGAAGAAGGTTCCACCACGGTCGCAGCCGCACTGTTCATCGCCGCTTTCGTCGTTCTGACTTTGGTCGGAGTTACGGCCGGGGTGAGGGTGGTGCAGGCGCGGCAGGCAGCGGTAGCAGCGGACCTGGCCGCGGTGGCCGGCGCCGTGGCTGCGCAAGAGAGCGACGACGCCTGCAAAGCTGCGGGGTCAATCGCAAAAGCTAACCACGCACGCCTTGTGACCTGTGAGATTGATGGGGAGGATGTGCAGGTCAGCGTCCAACGAAAGGAGAGAAAAGCCACGTCCAGAGCAGGGCCGGTAGCGGTGGAGGATGCTGCTACTGGCCGTCGTTAAGCGCGCGCGACACCCCACTGAGCACCTTGATTGCGCCGGCCTTGTCCAGCGGATCGTTGCCATTGCCGCACTTGGGCGACTGGATGCACGATGGGCAACCGGATTCGCACTCGCAGGCGGCGACAGCATCGCGGGTCGCGCGAATCCACTGCGCGAAGGCCTCGTAGCCACGGTCGGCGAATCCTGCACCACCAGGGTGCCCGTCGTAAACAAAAACGGTGGGCTGCTGGGTATCGGCGTGCATGATCGTGGAAACGCCGCCGATGTCCCAGCGGTCGCAGGTGGCAATCAGCGGCAGCATGCCGATAGCCGCGTGCTCGGCTGCGTGGAGAGCCCCCGGCGCGATGTCGGAGCCCACGCCCCACGAGCGCAGTGTGGACTCGGGCATTGTGTAGGCCACGGCGCGCGTGACCAAACGCTGCGGAGGGTAGTCAAGCTCAACACTGTCGAGAATCTCGCCGGTATCCAAGCGACGAAGATAGGAGGTGACCTGATGAAAAACCTCGACCTGGCAGGAAGCGACCTGTAAGCCCTGGTAGTGGCGCATGTCGTCAACATCGAGGATGCGAATGGTGGTGTCCATGCGTGAGCTGGTGGAATAGCGTGGCTGCTCGGGGTGGACCAGGGCGACGAGGCTGTCGAAGTCCAGCTGGTCGACAAGGTAGGACTCACCGCGGTGCAAGTAGACGGCACCGTCGTGGACCTGCTGCATCGCACGGCCAAGATCGATGGTGCCAAGCAGTCGACCATCGGTCTGGTCGACGATAGCTACTTCCTGACCATCGCCGCCACGGACGTTCACGGCATCGTGGGCAGTGGCAATGCGCGGTCCCTCATCGCGGTCGGTCGGGTAGTAGACGGGCTCTTGTCCGTCCCAGGTGCGCTTGCGCAACCATCCCGCGGCCACCATGTCTTCGGCTACGGGCATGGTTCCCCACGCTTGAAGCTGGCTGGTGGTGACGGGTTTCTCCACAGCCGCGCAGTAGAGATGTGACCACACCACATGCGGGTTGCGGGGATCGAAGACGGTCTTCTCCACCGGTCGGCCCAGCAGCGCGGACGGGTTGTGGACCAAGTAAGTGTCCATGGGGTCATCGCGAGCCACCAACACCACCAGCGCTCCCTGGCCACGACGGCCCGCGCGGCCGGCCTGCTGCCAGAACGAAGCGACCGTGCCCGGGAAACCGGCCTGTACCACCGCGTCGAGGCCGCCGACGTCAATGCCCAGCTCCAGTGCATTGGTGGTGGCCACACCTAGCAGAGTGCCGTCATCGAGCATGCGCTCGATGTCGCGGCGCTCTTCGGCCAGGTAGCCGGCCCGGTAAGACTCGATGCGCTCAGCGATATCGCTGCGGTGGCGCTTCTCCAGGCGCTCACGCACGCCGAGCGCTACCTTCTCAGCACTGCTTCGCGAACGGGTGAAGGTCAGGGTGCGGGCGCCCTCGACAAGCAGGTCGGCCATGATATCCGCGGCCTCGGTCGGGGCGGGGCGGCGCACGGGTGCGCCGTTCTCGCCTTGGAGGTCGGGGAGCAGGCCGGGTTCCCACAGGGCGATCGTTCGCTCGCCGACCGGGGCGCCGTCTTCGGTGATGGCCTCGACAGGCTCGCCGATGAGGCGACGAGCCTGGTCAGCGGGGTCGTTGGTCGTCGCAGAGGCAAAAATCACGGTCGGCGAGGCGCCGTACTCGCGGGATAGCCGCAGGAGGCGACGCAGAATCTGAGAGACGTTGGCGCCGAACACGCCTCGATAGGCATGGCATTCGTCGACGACGATATAGCGCAGGTTGCGCAGCATCCGCGTCCACCGAACATGGTTGCCGAGCACCGAAACATGCAGCATATCGGGGTTGGTAAACAACCAACGGGCGTGGTCGCGGATGGCGCGCCGGGCGTCTTGTGGGGTGTCGCCGTCGTAAAGCGAAATCAGCGAACTCAGTGACGCCGGTGCCATCGCGCGTGCAGTGTCCAGCTGATCGGCGCCCAGCGCCTTGGTCGGGGAGAGGTACAGCGCGGTGGCCGCGGGGGTGGCGGACAGTTCTGTGAGCACGGGCAGCAGGTAGCCGAGCGATTTACCCGACGCCGTGCCCGTCGCGACGACGCAGTGCACGCCCTCGCGGGCGAGGTTCGCGGTTATCGCCTGATGAGTCCACAGGTTCTCAATTCCGCGATCTACCAGCACTTCTCTCAGCCAACTTGGCACCCACTCAGGCCAAGGCGCAGTCACGCCAGCGCGCGCAGGAAGATCCGCAATGTGCGTCACCGTCGCCCGCGGATGCGCACGAATAACCGGCCCCAGCAGCTCCCGCCCAAACGACTCCATTGACACCACCCTTTCCTGTAAACGCGCACTTCATATGCTTGACGACGCTTCCTATCAGCCACATTCTCGCTATTCGACACCCCAGTTTGTCAGGGTCTCGAACACGGGTTTACGGGGGTGGCAAGAAGCTGTTCCTAATCGGCGCTCGCGCCCCAAACGTGGCAGACTTTTTGAGTGTATCGCCCGCCAACGGGCACCCAGCAAAAACTCGCACGAGGCGAAAGGGTGCTTTGGCCGTGTTTACTTCATCGTGAGTGGCCAAATGTGTGTGGCGAATACTTGTTTTATCGAATCCTGAAGTTGGGAAGTTTTGTAATGGCACAGGGTACTGTGAAGTGGTTCAACTCGGAGAAGGGCTTCGGGTTTATCGCCCCAGCTGACGGTGGCAACGACGTGTTCGTTCACTACTCCGAGATCCAGGGCACTGGTTTCAAGACGCTGGAAGAGAACCAGGCAGTCGAGTTTGAGATTGGTGAGGGCCAGAAGGGTCCGCAGGCTCTGGACGTGAAGCCTCTGTAAGGCTAAGTAGTTCGGGGCTGAGTTCGGTTCTGAACTGGGCTTTTGTTCAGTTTGGCTCGCGGAATTTTTGGCTTTTTCAAGGTCCATGTTGTGTTCATGGGGTGAGCCTTGATTCTCCCACGTGGAAAGTAATTTCTGCGTGGGGTTTTTTGTGTTTCTGGGGGCAGTGGGTCAATCCGAGTTACTGACTACGTTTATGACAAAAATGGCCCGAAAAATGGCTGGTAGGGTCAGGCGGTCATTGCATCATGGATAACACCAGAGATTACCTCCCGGGGAGTTAACCCGTCGAGCAATACCCGTGGCCGGTTATTCAGCAATGCTTCCGCCTCGGCGACCTCTTGGTCGGTGACATCGGTAAAGTTGGTGCCTT